>NZ_JBIQOC010000015.1:0-66388 GCF_044130295.1 Acinetobacter uliginosus
TTCACAGGTCACTGCACTGAAATACAAGGACCGTGCAACGGATGAGGAACATACGATTGAACTGGCGGGAATTTTTGTACAGATCGGTTTGTTGCCAAACACGGATTTCCTGAAAGAAACCGCTGTTGAACTGACCAATCGTGGCGAGATCGTGATTAACGAGCGCAATGAAACCAACGTGAAGGGTGTGTTTGCTGCTGGTGACTGTACCACAGTGCCGTACAAGCAGATTATTATTGCCACCGGTGAAGGTGCGAAAGCATCTCTATCTGCCTTTGATTACATTATCCGTTCGGGACAGTAACTAAAAAAGCCAAAGTGGCTATGTAAACATAGACACTTTGGCTTTAGTTCCCCAAGTTTTTGTTTTACCCTGTTTATAGGAACTCAGCATGCTAACTCTGGGTTCCTTTTTTTATTATGACCATTTCCATGGTTATTCTGTTCTTCTGCATTTTTTGTTTTGCCTTTTTTATTGTTCTTTCCCCAAACTTGTTGTATTTAATTAAGCAATTTTAATGCCATCTCCAAAGATTTTTTTAAGATTTGAATAAATTCAAGTCCTTAAACTTCTGCATCAACTGTTCTTGCGTCTCCATATGTTCAGGATGAGGAATAATGCACTCAATTGGACACACGGCTACACAGGTTTGGTGCTCATAAAAGCCGACACATTCTGTACAGCGTTTCACGTCAATTTCATACACCTTGTCGCCTTCATAAATGGCCTCATTCGGACATTCAGGCAGACACATATCGCAGTTGATGCATTTATCGGTAATCAGTAAAGCCATCCTGATCTCTCAAACTAGATGGCTTGATAAGCCAAAGATGATGCTGAAATATCTGCCGTTGAATTTGGCAAGTTGCGAATCAGCAGGGCAAAGTTCATGTCTACATCAGCAGGGACAGGAATATCCACGATATGACCTGAGCCCTTGGCATCCTCAATCAGATTACCTTTTTTATCTTTCATTTCTGTTAAAGTAAACGTGATATTGCCTGAAGTGGTCATTAGCTCAAGCGAGTCACCCACCACAAAGCGGTTTTTTACCTCAATCTTGATATAGTCACCGTTACGTTCTAATACTTCACCGACAAATTGCTGATGGTCAAAACGCGATGAACCGGTTTCATAATTTTGATATTCACTATGCACATGACGGCGCAGGAAACCTTCGGTATAACCACGATTCGCCAGGCCTTCCAGCTGAGTCATCAGGGCCGGATCAAAAGGTTTGCCTTCTATAGCATCATCAATCGCTTTACGGTAGATCTGTGCAGTACGCGCGCAGTAGAAATATGATTTGGTACGACCTTCAATTTTTAAGGAATGAATGCCCATTTTGGTTAAACGGTCGACATGCTGTACCGCACGCAAATCTTTAGAGTTCATGAAGTAGGTGCCATGTTCGTCTTCTTCAGCTGCAAACATGTCTTCTTCATTGCGTTGTAATAAAACCGGCTCGCCAAATTGGTGTTGTTCTAGGGCGTGTTGCTCATCGGCATCTTTGTTTTTGCAGCATGATGATGATTCTTCAATTTGTTGAACTGGAATCACATCTCCAGTTTCATCTTCAGCTGCTTCGTGAATTTTATAGTCCCAGCGACAGGCATTGGTGCAGGCGCCTTGATTAGCATCACGTTTATTCATATAGCCAGAAAGTAAGCAACGACCGGAATAAGCCATACATAATGCACCATGCACGAAAACTTCAATTTCCATGTCTGGGACATTATTTTTAATTTCTTCAATTTCTTCGATAGAAAGTTCACGTGACAGAATGACACGAGTCAGACCCATGTTTTTCCAGAATTTGACTGTTGCCCAGTTCACGGCATTGGCTTGTACAGACAGATGTACAGGCATGTCGGGAAAATGTTCACGCACCATCATAATCAGACCCGGGTCAGACATAATCAGTGCATCCGGATTCATGGCAACCACTGGTTCCAGGTCACGAATGAAGTTTTTTAACTTGGAGTTATGCGGTTGAATGTTCACCACCACATAAAACTTTTTACCTAAAGCGTGTGCCTCGGCAATGCCAATGGCCAGATTGTCATGATCAAAAGCATTGTTACGCACACGTAAACTATAACGTGGCTGACCTGCATATACCGCATCGGCACCATAGGCAAAAGCATAGCGCATGTTTTTTAGTGAGCCGGCAGGTGAAAGAAGTTCTGTAACGTGAGTAATGCTCATGACAAAATTAAAGGCATATTAAAAATATGGCTTAATTGTATGGATTTAAAAATTAGATTCAACCCAGTAAATTAGTTGGATATTTCCTTATTTTCGGCTTCGAGTTGTTTTAAAATCTGGCAACTGTCAATGGTTTTGGTGCTACTGCAAGAGGCGCGTAGCTGGATGAGCTGTTGTTGAAATTTTTGTAATTCTATAATTTTATCAGTAACTTGTTCAATATGTTGTTCAATTAGCTGATTCACTGCATGGCAGCTTTGCGAGGGCTGCTGTTCTAGTTCAAGCAAGGCTTCAATCTCGCTGAGTGAAATATCGAGCGTGCGACAGCGTTTAATAAACATCAGTCGTTTGAATGTATTTTCATCATAATAGCGATAATTATTGTCGCCACGAAAGCTGGGTTGGAGCAGATTTTTCTTCTCATAAAAACGGATCGTGTCAGTGCTGAGCTGGGTTTTATTGGCTAATTCTTTAATTAAATAATATTTAGGTGTATTCATGCTTGACCTTGGAGTTACTCCATAGTTTTGAATAACAATAATACAAACAAGGTTTTAAATAAAGTCATAGAGGTGGTGAAAAATGGCATGTACTTGCAGTCATGAACCTGCACCGCAAAAGCCACATAGTAAATTTCGGACTGCTTTGTGGATTGCGCTCATTATTAATATTGTGATGTTTATCGTAGAATTGATTGGAGGAGCATATGCCCATTCATCGGCATTGTGGGCAGATGCACTCGATTTCTTTGGGGATGCGGTGAACTATGGGGTATCACTTGCCGTATTGGGTGCAAGCCTATACTGGCGTGCTACGGTGGCGTTGTTAAAAGGCGCGACCATGGCGCTGTTTGGTTTCGTGGTTATGGGTAAAGCTATTTATGCCTATCTACAAGGTATTCCGCCTGAAGCCATGACTATGGGGGCAATTGGTCTGCTTGCTTTAATTGCCAATGTCACTGCGGCAGTGATTTTATATGCCTTTCGTGATGGTGATTCAAATATGCAGTCGGTCTGGCTGTGTAGCCGTAATGATGCCATTGGTAATGTCGCGGTGATTTTGGCTGCCGTCGGTGTGTTTGGTACAGGGAGCATGTGGCCTGATATTGTCGTCGCTTTAATTATGGCAAGTTTAGGTTTAACAGCAGGATATCAAGTCATTCAAAAATCTTTACAAGAGCGCAAAGAGAATAAGCCTTTTGTACATGCATCTGAGTAATTAAAGGAAAAAATCTAAAAAACCGAGCTACTCAGCTCGGTTTTTTAGATTCAAGGAATCTTATTTTTCAACGAATGCACGTTCAATTACGTAGTCGCCTAAAACGCCCATACGTGGAGATTCTTTTAGACCATGCTGGTCAAGAAGAGCCGCTACGTCGTCCAGGAATGCCGGGCTACCGCAAAGCATGGCACGGTCAGTTTCCGGGTTGAAACGTGGCAGACCGATTTTTTCGAACAATTGACCAGATTCAATGGCAGTGGTTACACGACCTTGAGTATGGAACTCTTCACGAGTTACAGTTGGGTAATACACTAATTTTTCTTTAGCACCTAACTCACCAAAGAATTCATGGTTTGGAATTTCGTTGAGAATCAAATCTTGGTAAGCCAATTCTGAGATAAAACGTGTACCGTGAACCACGATGATTTTTTCGAAACGTTCGTAAGTTTCAGGGTCACGAATCACAGACAGGAATGGAGCAAGACCAGTACCAGAAGAAAGAAGGTACAAGTTTTTACCCGGGTTCAAATCGTCCAGAACCAAAGTACCTGTAGGTTTTTTAGAAACCAGAATTTCGTCACCCACTTTTACTTTTTGCAGAATAGAAGTTAAAGGACCATCTGGAACTTTAATAGAGAAAAACTCGAGTTCTTCTTCGTAGTTAGCACTTGCAATTGAATAAGCGCGCATTAAAGGCTTACCATTCACTTCAAGACCGATCATCACAAATTGTCCGTTTTTAAAACGTAATGCAGTATCACGAGTTGTTTTAAAAGAGAATAAAGTGTCATTCCAGTGGTGGACGTGAGTAATCTTTTCGACGTTGAAAGCAGCCATTAAAGGTCTCAATAAGTTATCAAATTAGAACAGCTTACTATTCTAATCTAAAAACATTCTCGATAAACTGAATATATTTAATTGAACTTATCAGAAAAAGTGATTATGACTGAGCTTAAAATGCCAATAATTGGGTATATGAGATCGCCCTATAAAGAAAAATTTGGCATTCCACGCCAACCCAATCTGGTACAGGTTGAATCCTATATTGAGATGGTTGAACCTTATAATGATTTACTGGCTTTTGAAGGAATCGAGGAATTTAGTCATCTCTGGCTGTTGTGGCAGTTTCATGAAAATAAAAATAAGCAGGAAAGTCAAAAGTTTAGACCACAAGTTCGTCCGCCGCGTCTGGGGGGGAATACAAAAATCGGGGTATTTGCAACACGCAGTATGTACCGTCCATCACCGATAGGTCTATCCGTTGTCCAGCTGAAAACAGTGAAAAAAGTTGGCAAGTCTGTACATGTGTATGTGACAGGGAGCGATCTTCTGGATGGCACACCGATTGTCGATATTAAACCTTATATCCAATATTCAGATGCTGTGGTTACGGCGCAAAGTGGTTATGCACAGGATGAACCTGAACGACATTCTGTGATCTGGACAGAAAATGCCGAACAGCAAAAGCAAGATTTAATGAAAGGCCACAGGTTAAATAGTCAAATTGTGAATGAACTGGAACAGGTTTTATCGCTCGATCCAAGGCCGGCTTATCAAAATGATGCGGAGCGGATTTATAAAATGAAGTTTGCTGATTTTGATATCAGTTTCAGGGTGGACTTGGATGGCATTACAGTCATAGAAATTGTTGAACTTTCAGCTTAATGTTGTACCAGCCACCAAAGTACACCGATCAAAACAGCCATATGCAGAATTTGTATAGGTGCAAAATAAAGTGCAAATTTTAATCCTCCGCTTATGGCTGCATTAATGCATTTAGAAACGGCATGAGCACCCAGACCTAACATCATTGCATAGAGCAAGCTGGCATTTGTCGGTTCACCCTGAATCACTACAGCGGCTGCAGCGGCATGAATTTCAAACAGTGAAGCCAGCAGTGTACCTGCAATTAATCCGGAATCACCCAGTAAGAGTTCTAGGCCATGTACACCGGCCTGAATGACCGTTAATGTCCCTGCAATAATGGCTGCTTCTTTTAGACTGAACATGGCACTATCTACAGGTTCTGTTTCTTCGACAGGCCCTGCTTTACGTAAAAGCCAGTAAGCGCACAGTGCTAAAATGCTGATGGCAATGAGCGAGGGAAATATCAGCAGCTTTAGCCAGATTAAGGAGACTCCTCCTACCACAATCAATAAAAGTACCAAAGTGGATATACATGACATCAGTGCTGCACCGGCATTGGATCGGGCATCGGCTTCTTCATTGCGTACTTGTATACCTAAATGTGCAATCATTGCTGTACTGGAAACAAATCCGGAAGCAATTGCAGAAAGTATGAGAGCTTTCTTACTTGAAAGTAAACGTTTGGCAATATGTGCCAATGCTTGTACGACAAGAATCAGGGTGAGCAGTTTTAAAATAATATGCGGATTAAGCACGTTGCCCCATAAAGGCGTATCAGGGGTCAGCGGTAAAGCGATTAAAATTAGGGCCAGTAAAAATACACCATCTTTAAGTTCTGCCCCGGTAATCCATTTTCCAGCAATCCCGTGCATGGACTGTTTCATCATTAAAATGAAGGTCAGTATCACAGAGAGACTGGCAGCCAGCGTAATATTCCACACACACAGCGCACCAATGAAATAAGTCATGACAAAAGCCAGTTCGGTGGTAACCCCGGGATCTTGCAGCTGGTTTTTAAGGGAGAAAATACCGATACCGCCAACAATCAGTGCACCAATCACGCCAAAGATATCGCCAAAAGCAAAACACAAGGCTCCCAGTAGAGCGCAGATTGCGAATGAGCGAACCCCGGCAAAGCTATGCTGATTTTCACGTTGCTTGCTACGTTCACGTTCCAGACCAATCAGCAAGCCACAGCCCAATGCTGCTGCCATAATCATCAGCAAGGCTTGAAATGATGTACTTTGAAGGGGCAGATTCAGCATATTATTCACAGTGAAAATCCAGTTATCGGGTTATGCATATTCAGCTGCTGAATTAAACAGCATATTCGGCATTATTGGCTATAAATGTCCGAAAGTAAAAGCATAATGCTGATGAAAAACAGCTATAGTTTATTTTGCAGTAAATGGTTATATAAATCAGTTTAGAAAAAGATATGGGGATATCTTTTTCTAACAACGGACTGAAGCGAGATGATCTTTAGTTTGTTATAGTGTGTGAATGTTTTGGGGCATATAATAATGAAGTTTAATTTTGAAATGGATACATCTTGGTGTCTGGAACAACTACAAAAAGATGGACGTATTACCGAACGTAACAAGCTACTGATCCAAACTACACACCGTCAACGTGAGCAACTGAAATGGCATCCCTTGCAGTGGATCGCACATTTTAATCTGGTCGATCAGGCGCATCCACAATCGACCTTAACCTTAAACCGCTTGTGCCAGTGGATTGCAGACAAAGCCAATATTCCTTTTTATATTATTGATCCCTTGAAGGCCGATGTTGGTGCTTTGACCAATATCATGTCGCAAGAATTTGCTGTGCGTAATAAAATTCTGGCCGTTGAAATTCAGCCGGATAAAGTCCTGATTGCCACCGATCAACCGTTTAAAACGGAGTGGGTGGCCAATCTTGAACATAGTATTGCCCCGAAAAAAATTCAGCGTGTACTGCTCAGTCCGGATCAGTTGCAGCGCTATCTGGTGGAATATTATCAGGTGAGCCGGGCGGTTAATTCATCGCAAAAAAACAGTGCTTATGACCGTGATAACAAAGGCGTAGAAGCACTATTGCAACTGGGCGATACGCAAAACCCGGATGCCAATGACCAACATATTGTCAAGCTGGTGGATTGGGTGTTGCAGTTTGCCTTTGAACAGGGTGCCAGTGATATTCATCTGGAACCCCGTAAAGATACCGGCAAGGTGCGTTTCCGTATTGATGGGGTATTACATACCATTTATAAAATGCCGGCCAATACCCTGACCGCCGTGATTTCGCGCATTAAAATTTTAGGCCGCATGAATGTGGCGGAAAAACGCAAACCGCAAGATGGCCGTTTAAAAACCCGTACGCCTAAAGGACAGGAAACTGAGTTACGTCTATCCACCTTGCCGACCGCTTTTGGCGAAAAAATGGTGATGCGTATTTTTGACCCGGAAGTGTTGGTACGCAGTTTTCAGCAGCTCGGTTTTGAAGGCGGGTTACTGAATGATTGGCAGGCTTTAACTGCACACAGTCATGGCATTATTTTAGTCACGGGTCCGACCGGTTCAGGCAAAACCACCACGCTGTATTCTTCACTCAAACAGCTCGCAACTGAAGAAGTCAATGTCTGTACCATTGAAGATCCGATCGAGATGCTGGAACCGAGCTTTAACCAGATGCAGGTGAATCAGGGGATTGATTTAAGTTTTGCCGACGGTGTGCGTGCGCTGATGCGTCAAGACCCGGATATCATTATGGTCGGCGAGATTCGTGATCAGGATACCGCCAATATGGCGATTCAGGCCGCATTAACCGGTCACCTGGTGTTATCCACCTTGCATACCAATGATGCACCATCCAGTCTGACCCGACTGCATGATTTAGGGGTACAGCCCTTTTTAACTTCAGCCACGATTTTAGGTGTACTGGCACAGCGTCTGGTACGTAAACTTTGCCCGCATTGCAAACAGGAAACCTTTATTAATGAACAGGAATGGAAGCATTTAACCTTTGATTATGTACTGGAAATGCCAAACTTCGTATTTCAGGCGGTGGGTTGTGAAGAATGTCGCCATACCGGCTATAAAGGACGTGTCGGCATTTATGAGTTTATGCCTTTAAGCCTTGCGACCAAACAGCTGATTGGTGCAGATGCGACTTTAAACCAGCTCCGTGATCAGGCTAAGAAAGAGGGGATTGAGCCGCTACGTATCGCGGGGGCGCGTAAAGTACTGGCAGGAATGACCACTTTGGAAGAGGTGTTACGCGTTGTTCCACTGAATTGAAATACTGTTTGAAAATGAAGCTATCTTAAGATTCACCTCATCTTGATTTGTTTTAATCATGCTATCGAAATGAGCAACAACTTAATGAGGGTTTGAGCATGAACATGATTTCTAAAGCAGCTTTAATGACCGCTTTGGTCGGTGCAACAACATTCGCCGTGGCAAATACTACCGTAAATCAAGCTGCAATTGCACCACAAAAAGCCACTACGGTTAAACAGGCTTTAACTTTAAAAGATGACAGCAAGGTACAGCTTAAAGGCTATGTGGTAAAAGCAGTCGGGGATGAAAAATACCAGTTTCGTGATAATACCGGCACCATGACCGTCGAGATTGACGATGAGTTATGGCAAGGTAAACCCGTAAATGCCAAAACGCCAGTGACCATCATCGGTGAAGTCGACATCGATTACAAACCGGCTAAACGTATTGAAATTGATGTGGATGCCATCCGTTTTTAAGTGATGCCATGATAGATCAAGATGTAAGAGATTCTTCCTGATTTCTCCCCAAAACCACATGCATGTCATGTGGTTTTTTTGCAATCATGTGGTTTAAAAAACTGTTATCTTAAACAAAAACATATCCAGACATGAGAACAAGATATGCGAATCTTAGTGGCAGAGGATGATGCTTCCCAAGCAGAAAGCATCAAAACATGGTTGGAAATGGATGGCTACAATATTGACTGGGTGGAACGTGGCGATCATGCCATTTTAGCCATTGAACAGCATCAATATGACTGTATTCTGCTCGATCGTGGGCTACCCAAAGCCAGTGGCGATGACATTCTTAAAGCTCTACGTGCGCATCAGCAACAAACCCCTGTGATTTTTATTACTGCACGGGATAGTATTCATGACCGTGTTGAAGGGCTGGATTTGGGTGCCAATGATTACCTGGTCAAGCCTTTTAGCCTGGAAGAACTTTCTGCGCGTGTACGTTCGCAATTACGCCAGCATCAAAGCAGTGCCGGACAGTATCTGTGCTATGCAAATTTAGTCCTCGATCCACAGGCCAAAACGCTTATTCAAGATGGAAAGGCCGTCAATTTAACCGCCAAAGAATTTCAGATTTTACATAAACTAATGCAAAAGCCGGAGCATGTAATTACCCGTGAACAGCTGGAAGAATCACTTTATGCTTGGGGTGATGAAATAGAAAGCAATGCCATAGAAGTGTTTATCTATCAATTGCGTAAAAAGATTGGCAGCCAGTATATTAAAACCATCCGTGGTTTGGGCTATCGCATGAGTCAGGGTTAGTATGTTAAAAGCCATTTCTCTACAAACCAGGTTAATCAAGACCTCATTATTCAGTTCCATATTGGCTGGGGTTTTGGCCTTGCTGCTTTTTGTGGGGATTTCCTTGTACCAGACCATGCAGGTACAAGACCAGATCATGGATGAAATTGCAGATATGCTGTTGATTTCAGATGTAAGTACGAGTTCAGGACAACAGGTCGATGAACTCAGTGATGAATTTGATATTCAATACCAGTTAAAAGATCAGCAACAGGTACTGAGCGAATCAGAAAATTTCCATTTGGACCATCTGTCTTCAACGTTCAAAAATAATGTCGATGAAGGTTATGATCTGATTTGGCACGATCAGCAGTTGTGGCGTATCTACACCTCGCAAAATCCTGAACTGAATACTTCAGTATTGCTATTGCAGCCGATGGGAGAGCGCTTTAAAGCTTTGGCTCAAAATGTCATGGGCTATGGCCTGATTTTAATTGTGCTCTGGTTCATTCAGTGGCTGATTTTACATTTTGCTGTGAAACGCCAATTTAAAGTCATTCATCAACTGTCCAGAGAAATTTCAGCTAAAAGTGCCGATGATCTCGCACCGATTCAGCAGCAAGTACCTGAATTAAAAGAATTACAGCCGATGGTATGGCAGCTGAACCAGTTATTAAAGCGGCTTGAACAATCTCTGGTGGCAGAACAGCGTTTTACTGCGGATGCTTCGCATGAATTACGTTCGCCCTTATCTGCTATTCAAATGCGTTTGCAGGTACTGAAACGTAAATATCCGGAACTCGACCAAGACTTGGCGAGTATTCAAAATGATGTCAACCGTGGTACACAGGTGTTAGAAAACTTGCTGTTACTGGCACGACTGGACCCGGCTCATACGGGTCAACTGCCCAAGTCTGAAATGGATATGAACAGGGTGATCCATGAAGTCTTGCAAGCCTTACAGCCCTTTGCCGCCGAGAAAAATATTCAAATCCAGACACAATTCGCCGAAAATCTGGTGATTACTGGCAATGACAAACTCATTTTCAGTTGCCTGCGCAATCTGCTGGACAATGCCATCCGTTATGCTGGGCAAAATGGTCATGTATGGATTGAGATGCAGCACAAGCAATCATACATCAGCATCGTGATTGAAGATGATGGACAAGCTGTGACAGAAGAGGTTTTACAACGACTGGGTGAGCGCTTTTATCGGGCATTGGGTACTAAAACGCAAGGTTCAGGATTGGGGTTGTCGATTTGTAAAAAGATTATTGAATTACATGCCGGTGAAATTCATTTTTCTCGGTCGGTATATGGTGGATTAAAAGTTGAACTGCAATTTCCATTGCATATCCAGCGTTAAAAAGCAGTATGTTTGCGCTCATACTGCTTGTTTCCACGTTTATTATTGTTGAGTGAATTATTTTTATTTGGTCAGAATAAGACGATTGTTACGGGTTAAACGTAGACGATATTCTTCTCCGGCATGCATAATCCGAATTTCTCGCCCAAGAGCAAACAGGTTGTTCGAGTGCAACATGGGAAGTGAGTGAGCTGTATCGTTATTACGGGTAAATAGGCTAAATGGTGCGTTCATTCCGTCGATTCCGTGGTATGTATTAAATTATTTAAATGATAATCATTATCAAGTAATTCTGTCAATTAATTATTTAAGATTTTATAAAAAACTTAAATTTGCTTACACTCTGTAATATTTTCATGCCGAGGAACAGGGAATGTTTAAACCCATCATTGATGTTGCCATTGCAATTTTACTTCATCAGAACAATGTGCTGGTCGGCTGGCGTGAAGCGAAACAGCATCAGTGCAATAAACATGAATTTCCGGGAGGAAAATTGGAGGAGGGTGAAACGCCTTTGGCGGCATGCCGCCGTGAAATTTATGAAGAAGTGGGCATTGGTCTGCATGAATGGCATGCCTTTGATGTGATTGTTCATGAATATGATGATGTAATCGTCAAGCTGCATTTATTTCATGCCGTTGTACCGACTGCTTTATTGAATGAAATTCAACAGCCGTGGAGCTGGTACAGCCGTGAAGAATTGTTGAATCTAAATTTCCCTAAAGCCAATTTAGCCATAATTCAGCGCCTGTATTGGCCCCATCAGATTAAAATTTCAGCGCAGCTGGATGAGGTTGCACAGTTAAAACAGGACCAGTTGTTATATTGGCGTGTCGAGGGAACTCAGCAGCAGCTCACGGAACTGGCTAAGCGCAGTGTGAAGCATTTATCTCGGCTGATTGTCAATGTCGATATTTTTGAACAATTAAACCCGATTCAACAGCAAGCCATTTCCGCCATTCATTTAAAACAGCCACAACTGATGGCATTAAAGCCGGGTGATTTGCAGATCGGTAAACGTTACATTGCGGCATGTCATGATTTGGCTTCAATGCAACAGGCGCAAAACATCGGTTGTGATGCAATCTTGCTGAGTCCGGTTCTGCCTACAGCCACCCATCCAGAGGCTGTAGCATTGGGATGGGAACAGTTCAAGTGCTGGGTTTCACAGGTCGATATACCGGTTTTTGCCTTGGGCGGCATGCAGGCGGGTGATCTTGCCATTGCTAAAGAGCAGAGTGGTTATGGCATTGCCGGGATGAGATTTTTATAAAACAAAGACAGAGGATGTATTGAGATGATCAGTTCAATATCTCCTCAAGTTTATAAGCTTTGCAGGGCTTTTTGCGCTTGTTGAATGGTTTTTTGATCTTTTTGCTGTTGTGCAGCTTTTAAAATGACCTGCCAAAGCTGTTTCTTCATGGCATTGGTTTGTGCATAACTAAGCCCGCGTTGTGCCAAAGCTTGAGCATTTACTGGTCGATTCTTTTTATTGGCAATCAAGGCCAGATACAAGAAGGTTTCAGCGGATTGCGGCGCAAGGCGTTGAGCTTGCAATGCCGCAGCTTCAGCTTCATTCCATTGCCCTTGCTTATAGGCGAGTTGAGTTTTTTGCATGAGCTTTTGAAATGCAGGTAGCTGGCGGCCATCATCAAACTGCTGTTTGCTCTGTTGCTCAGGAACAATCACCTGCATCTTTTTACGTTGAATTTCTTCACGTTCATAAGGGGTAATGACCACGCCTGCAGGGGTTTTAATGTCCCGCTTTTCTGTCTGGGTAGGTTTTGGTGGCTGTTTGCTCTTGGGAGCAGGCAGGCTTTGACAGCCCGCCAAAGCGATCAAGCTCAGAATAATCAGCCCGTGTTTATGCCGTTTAGATTGCCTGTTCATGCTCAATTATTACCCTTAATTGTTATAACTACCGCTTGAAATGATCTGATTGGTAGAACCATCGTTCTGGGTTTCAGTCTCACTTTCACGGATATAGTTACCAATACTATCGTTTTGATCTACGGGTGTCTGATTGTTTTCAGTATTAGGTGTGTCAGCAGGTTCTACCTGATAATGCGGTATACCACAACCGGTGGCCTGACGTGGCATGTTACTGCGTAGTAAGGGAATGTACATCGCACCTTCACAGCCTTGTGCGGATAGATGACCCGTCGAACGATCAATCCATTGCCATTGTACACTGTCAGTTTGACGCAAGTTAACCGGTTTTTGACGCAACTGTTTCATGACATTAATCCAGATCGGAAGTGCACCTGAAGAACCGGTTAGACCAGTCACCTTGTTATTATCCAGACCCAGCCAGACTACGCTGAGATAATTGCCTGAATAGCCTGCAAACCATGAGTCGCGGGTATCATTGGTGGTGCCCGATTTGCCTGCCAGTTTCAAGTCAGCAGGGAAAGCACTATAAGCTGCACGTCCCGTACCAGAGTTCATGACTTGCTGTAAACCATAATTCAAAATATAAGCTGCAGAAGCGTCGATGGTTTGTTGTGGCGTCAGACCATAACGATCGAGCAGGCGTCCATTGGAATCGACCACTGAGCGAATGGACTTGATAGGATATTTGAAACCGCCGGTTGCAAAATTGCCGTAAATACTCATCACTTCCATCGGTGACATATCAATTGCACCCAGGAAGATCGACGGATAGTTTGGAATATTGGCAGTCACGCCAAATTTTTTCAGATGATTGCTAAAGGTGGAAATACCAAATTCCTGACCCAAACGTACTGCCGCGAGGTTATAGGAGTTTGCCAGGGCTTCCGACATTGGAATAACACCGTGTGCACCACCACTGTAATTCCTAGGTGTCCAGTTTTTACCTTCACTTAAGATGCTGATGGCACTATCTTCAATGGGACTGGCCCAATTATAGCGTCCTGACTCGATTGCGCTTAAGTAAATGACCGGTTTAAGCAAGGAACCGACCTGACGTTTTGCATCCAGCGCACGGTTAAAGCCAGTAAAGTCCTGAGTCGAACCTAAAGCGGCAACCAGTTCGCCATTTTCAGGATGAGAAATTAAAACAGCACCTTGCAAATCTTTTAAACGTTGCGGGTTGGCATTGGCCAAATTGGAAACAGATGCTTTAAATGCTTCCTGTACCTTGGTTTGGGCAATCGGGTCCAGCGTGGTAAAGATTTTTAACCCTTGATTGGTCAGGTCGCCTTCCTGATATTCGGTGCGTAGCTGTCGACGTACAATATCCATGAAATCCGGGAAGCGAGCAGGCCCCAAGGTGGGTTTTGCAATGACATTTAATGGTCGTGCAACTTCTCGTTCATACTGTTCTTGGGTCAGATACCCCATCACCAGCATGTTGTGTAACACGATATCGCGACGTTTTTTTGCACCTTCCGGATTTTTCCATGGATTAAACAGGGACGGTCCTTGTACCAGACCGACTAAATAAGCCTGCTGGGCAATATTCAGTTCACGTAGCGGTAAGCCAAAATAAAACTGTGAAGCCAGACCATAGCCATTAATTGAATAATTGCCATTTTGCCCCAGATTCACTTCATTTAAATATGCTTCCAGAATTTCATCTTTGTCATAATGAAGCTCAATCAGCATGGCCATCAGGGCTTCATTGACTTTACGTTTTAAGGTTCTTTCTGGACTTAAATAGAAATTCTTCACCAGCTGCTGGGTCAGGGTAGAACCGCCCTGACGTTTGCCACCAGTGAGATTGCTGACTACAGCACGCGCTGTACCACGAACCGATATGCCATGATGATGATAAAAATTACGGTCTTCTGTTGAGATCAGGGCTTCAATGAGCGGTTTAGGCACATTATTAAGCTTAATCAGCACACGGTCTTCATTATGTTGCGGATAAATTCCGCCAATCAGTAAGGGTTCTAAACGTGCAATGCCGGTAGAAGAAGGTTTGGTTGCACTGACTTCACCAATCTGATTATCATTAAAGGTAACTTTTAACACCTGCTCAGGTTCAACGCTGTCACCAAAGTCGAAGCCGCGGGTATGCACATAGATTGCATCACCGGAGCTTACATAATTGCCGGATTGGGCATAGCTATCAGAACTTTTATAGCCCAGCAGTTTGAGTTCCTGAGAGAAGTCTGTCTGGTTGACCGGCGCATTGTTATAAATCTCCAAAGGACGGGCAAAAACTTTTGCCGGAATGTCCCAGCGTTGACCTTCAAATTTATTGCGTACAATATTATCCATTCGGATTAAATAGATACTAAAAACTAAGAAGATGCCAATGACTAATATTGAGAAAATAAGGGCCACTAAACCGATACCGCGTTCAGACTTCATCAATGATTATAAGATCCAAATAAATTGTGCTAATCATGCGAAGCTTTTTATTTTTTTGCAATAATTAATCTGTGAATGAAGAGAAAATATAACAATAAACCGCACAAAATATTTGTAATGAGTCTTTGATTTTATAAAAGATATTATTTTTAGTATTCAAACCGTATTTGCAAATAAATATGTTCATATTAAAGCAAGTGAACAGCACTATACCTCTGAGTTATTCTACTTAAAGTAATTTTGTAAACCGGGTAGCTTTTAGCATAAAAAATCAGGTTGATTATGGCTTTAAGTTCATGCAAGGTGAACAGATCTGAATAACTGGCTAAACTCAGGTTTAGTTTTTGAAATCACTGGATGGTCAATGCAATCTGAACTTAAAGCTTTTTAAAATGAACAGGGTTAATGCTATGATAGTCAGGAATCGTAGCGGAGCGATGACCTAGGTGCAAATTTCACATAAAACTTTTCGTAACATTGGATTAATAGGACGTCCAGATAAATCCTCCGTCGTGGAAACTTTAAGTCTTATTCATGACCATCTTTTAAGTTTGGGTTTACATCCTGTTTTTGATTCGGAAACAGCAGCCCTTGTCCCTTATAGCAATACGCAAACGGTAAGCCGCAGTTTACTGGGTGAAGTGGTGGATCTGGTCATTGTGGTCGGTGGTGACGGTTCTTTACTGCATGCCGCACGTGCCCTGGTCAGACACAATACCCCTGTCATTGGGGTCAACCGTGGGCGTTTGGGCTTTTTAACCGATATCAAGCCGACTGAGGTTATTTTTAAGCTGGATCAGGTGCTCAAAGGCGAATTTCAGCTCGACCGCCGTTTCTTGCTGGAAATGGAAATCCGCTCCAAAGGTGAAAGCATTTATGATGCGATTGCCTTGAATGATGTGGTTTTACATTCCGGCAAGTCGGTTCATATGATTGACTTTGAACTGAATATTGACGGTCAATATGTCTATCGTCAGCATAGTGACGGTTTGATTGTTTCGACGCCTACCGGCTCTACCGCTTATGCGCTTTCTGGTGGTGGACCGATTGTCCATCCGAGTATGGATGCCATCTCTTTGGTGCCGATGCACCCGCATACCTTGTCTTCACGCCCGATTGTGGTCGGTGGACATAGTGAAATTAAGATTATTATTCGTGAAAACCGTGTTTTACCGATGGTCAGTGCCGATGGTCAACACAGTGTTTCACTCAGTGTTGGGGATAGTTTGCATATCCGCAAACATCCATTTAAATTGAATCTCCTTCATCCACCCGGCTATGATTTCTATATTGCTTGCCGTACCAAGCTGGGCTGGAACCAAGATTTTGACTCTTTTCAACAGCAGGATTAAATGATGAATATTGAACAAATGCTGGCCGTACTCGATCCTGAAATTGTTGCGCGTTTAAAGACAGCAGTGGAAATTGGTAAATGGCCGAATGGCGTAGCACTTACGCAAGAGCAACGTCAAATCTGTATGCAAGCGGTTTATGCGTGGGAAATAAAAAATTTGCCTGAGACTGAACGCAGTGGCTATATTGACCGCGGTACCAAAGAAGAAGATGAACACTGCGATTCTCATGACCCGCAGCAAGACGAAGAATTCAAGCCGATTCGTTTTGTTTAAGTATTTCTTTATAATAAAAAAGACACTTCGGTGTCTTTTTTATATTTTAATTTTTTGAATGGTACGACGGTGTCTTACCGATAAACCTCAATTTATAGCAGCTCATCCTGTTACTTTGGATAAGCCCTGAGAAGTATTACTTCGTAAGGCCAAAATCACCTTGCGAACACTAGAAATATGTTTCAAGTGTTCTCATCGCAAAACTCATTCCATACTATCATTTGATGAATGTTTCGCAGAACCATTTTTATCAAATGAAGTCTTGCCTCGAACAATTGCGAATGGCTTTGTCACGTATCATCTATTCTGCATCAAATTAGATTTTAGACTTGCGATTTAGCCATAGCTCTTTGGCTTTTAACATTGCCTCATTATAAGAAGCGCAAGCACCCATGGTGTATAAAGCAATTCCCATGGTTTCAGTGACAGCAATTTCGCCATATTCATGATGCTGCTTGCCTTCCCAAACTGCTTTAAAAACTGCTAAATCCAGTTCTTCTTCAACAGGACTACGGTTTTCAGTCAATTTCGGTAATTCATGTTCGTACAGCTCGCCATTTTTAATCCCGCAGATTAATGTTTTGGCATCTGGATTCCGTTCAAATTCACCACCTTCACCCTTAATCACCGCACTATTTTGATAGCCCAGTTTAAATGCCGCTTGCTGGTGTGAAGCACGGTAAGCCGGATGGAAAATAGCCTGCACTGTAGCTTTGGCATTAAACGGATTGATTAAACGCGCTAAAGTATGAATAGGTGAGCGCAAGCCCATCACATTACGTAAAGAAATCAGATCACTCAAAATAGGTGAGATCGCTGCTAAGGGCATATAAGCAAAATTGCGTTGTTGTAACTGCTGTTCCACATCGCTGTCATTCTGGCAAATTGGATAACCAAGATATTCCAGAACCTGTTCGGTATAAAGGCGGTTAATGGTATGTCCAGAGGCGCCATGCATCACGACTTTATAGTCGTGTTGTGCCAGGGTCAGCGCTGCCAATAAGAACCAGGGATAATGTTTGCGTTTGCCAGCATAAGATGACCAGTCCAAATCCACATCTAAAGCTTTGAAACTGAGCTGATCACGGGTGGCTTGTACAAAACCGGCCAGTTCATCGACAGACTCTTCTTTAACACGCAGTAGCATGAGGAAAGCCCCCAGTTGAACATCCAAAACCTCATTTTTTAGGATCATGGTGAATGCCTGATAGGCTTCGTCAAAAGTCAGCGAACGGGCACCGTTTTTTCCTTTGCCTATAATACGGACATATTGTGCGAAAGGATGTTCAGCATCTTTGTAGATATTTCTTTTGGTTTGCATAAGGAGTATTTCTTGGCAAAGGAAAATAGGATGGATAATAGTTTATAAAGATAAGGTAAATATTTCAGCCTAATTTAAATAAAAGTAACTTTAGTTATTTCGACTAATGTCTAATGAGTAGCGATGGTATTTTAAACAAACTTAACAATATAGACCGCATCAACAAATAAAAATTAGGTAAAATTTAACATTAGGTAAAATTATGTAGATTTGCTTATCAGCATGTGTGACCGAATAGGTGGATTTTTTATAAATTCAATTCATTCATGATGATAAGTTTATGATTTTTTTATATCCCAGTATTTGAGCTTACTCAATACTTTTTGTATGTTCTTTTGTGATGAATACAAAAGGATTAAAGGCTGTGTATTCGTAAGAATAGGCAAAAACTGAATATTTCTAGTGCTGGAAATATCTAAAGAAGTAATGTTATGGCTAAAAAACCAATTTATAAGTCACTGTATTTTCAGGTGATTGTTGCCATCATTTTAGGTGTTATTGTTGGGCATTTTTACCCAAGTTCATCTGTAATCGTTGACGGCGTTAAGCAAAGTGTTCCAGGCTTGGGCGAGCAATTAAAACCATTAGGTGATGCTTTCATTAAGCTCATTAAAATGATTATTGCACCGGTGATTTTCTGTACTGTGGTTAGTGGTATCGCAGGTATGGAAAGCATGAAATCTGTGGGTAAAACAGGTGGTATCGCGCTGCTTTATTTTGAGGTTGTCTCAACACTAGCATTAATTATCGGTTTGCTGGTGATCAATATTGCAAAACCGGGTGTAGGCATGAACATTGATCCTGCATCTTTAGATACTTCAGGTATCGCCAAGTATGTGGAATCCGGTGCATCTCAATCGACCGTTGATTTCTTTATGAACATCATCCCGAATACGGTGGTGGGTGCCTTTGCCGAAGGTGAAATTCTTCAAGTCCTTTTATTTGCATTGCTGTTTGGTTTTGCGTTACATAAATTGGGCGATGCAGGTAAACCGGTCCTTAAATTCATCGATCAAATTTCGCATGTATTCTTCAATATCGTAAACATGATCATGAAACTTGCGCCTATCGGTGCGTTCGGTGCAATGGCATTTACGATTGGTAAATATGGTATTGGTTCACTTGCTCAGTTAGCTCAACTCATCATCTGCTTCTATATTACCTGTTTGCTGTTTATCTTCATTGTATTGGGTAGTATTGCGCGTTTCAGTGGTTTCAGTATTGTGAAATTGATTCGTATGATTCGTGAAGAACTCCTGATTGTCCTGGGTACATCATCTTCTGAATCCGTACTTCCACGCATGTTGAAAAAACTGGAAATTGTCGGGTGTGAAAAGTCAGTTGTGGGTCTGGTGATTCCTACCGGTTATTCATTTAACCTGGATGGTACTTCAATCTATTTAACCATGGCTGCAATCTTCATTGCACAGGCAACTAATACTCAGCTTGATTTAGCACATGAAATTACACTTTTAGCGGTGTTGTTGATCTCTTCTAAAGGTGCGGCAGGTGTAACAGGTTCTGGCTTTATTGTCATGGCGGCAACATTGTCTGCTGTAGGAAATATCCCTGTAGCAGGTCTGGCATTGATTCTGGGTATTGATCGTTTCATGTCTGAAGCACGTGCCTTGACGAATCTTGTGGGTAACTCATTGGCAACAATTGTCGTTGCAAAATGGGTCGGTCAATTAGATACAGTTAAATTAAATGAAGCATTAAACAATCCTGAAATGGTTGACCAAAAAATGCAAGAAGAAGCGACTCAAGCACACGCTTAATCGATGCAGATTTAAAAAGGAAGCTACGGCTTCCTTTTTTATTGACCCTAAGGTCATAAAATATAAAGCCTATACGACATGACAGATATCTATAAAGTGGATAGCATGAGAAAGGGACAGAACTACAACAACTCAATATAAGGATGCCGTATGTTGGCTTATGATGCTGATTTAGAATTATTCCGCGACAATTTCAAACGCTTTATGAATGAGCATATTGCTCCACATTATGAACAATGGGAACAGGAAGGCATTATGCCGCGTTCAGTCTGGAACTTGCTGGGTGAAAACGGTTTCCTGTGCGTGGATGTTCCTGAAGAATATGGCGGTTATGACGTGCCAACCCATTATTCACTGATGCTGGTAGAAGAATCTGCACGTGCCGGATTTAGTGCACTATCCACCGGTATTTCCTGCCACTCTGAAATAGCAGCACCTTATATTTTGCATATTGGGACAGAAGAACAAAAGCAGTACTGGTTACCCAAAATGGTGACGGGTGAAGTGGTAGGGGCGATTGGCATGACGGAGCCTGGTGCCGGTTCAGACTTGCAGGCGATGCGCACCAATGCCATCCTGCAGGGAGATCACTATCTGCTCAATGGTTCCAAAACTTTTATCTCGAATGGTCAACATGCTGACCTGGTGGTTTTGGCAGCAAAAACTGATCCGCAAGCCCGTGCAAAAGGCGTGTCGTTATTGCTTTTAGATACACACCTGGAAGGCTTTAAAAAGGGCACCAACCTCAACAAGATTGGTTTGCATTCACAAGATACTTCTGAACTGTTCTTCGATAATATCAAGGTGCCTAAAGATCAGCTGCTGGGTCAGCCAGGACAAGGTTTTGCCTATTTAATGCAGGAATTACCACGTGAGCGCACCGCGATTGCTGCAACAGCCATTGGTGCTATTCGTGGTTCAATTGATGTCACCATTGCTTATGTCAAAGAACGACAAGCCTTTGGTCAGCCAATTAGCCAGTTCCAGAATACCCGTTTTGTTTTGGCTCAGGCGAAAATTGAGGAACAGGCGACTGCTGCTTTTTATAACCAGAACGTTGAGTTATATATGCAGGGTAAACTGGATGTGGAAACGGCAGCAGCTTTAAAAAGTTTCGCAACCGACATGCAGATGAAAATAGCGGATAAGCTGTTACAGCTGTTTGGTGGCTATGGCTATATGACAGAATATCCAATTTCACGTTTCTTTGTAGATGCCCGTATTCAGCGAATTTACGGCGGAACCAATGAAATTATGAAAGAGATTGTAGCGCGTAGCTTATTGGGGCGTTAATTCATGAATAAGATGCTGCAATAAAAATAGTTAAATAAATAGAATGGCACCCTAAAAGCTGGACACTAGATCTGACTTTGCAGGGTGCTTTTTATTGATTCAAAACCATTAAGCTTTCTTCTATAAACGCAGGTAAATCATCAGGAGAGCGTGATGAGATATACAGATTATTATCGTTGACCACAGCGACATCATAATAGACTGCGCCGGCATTAATCAGATCCTTGGCAACCGTTTTAATGGTAGTCATTAAGCGGCCTTTGACGACTTTGGCTGTAATCAGTAACTGCGGACCATAACAAATGCTCAAAATGGGTTTTTCTGCATGGGCAAATTTACGTACAAAATCCACGAAGCGGTCATCGCCACGGAGCCGGTCTGGAGAATAACCGCCAGGAATGAGCAAAGCATCAAAATCATGCACGGTCACATCATCTATACTTTGGTCAATGGTGACGGCTGATTTTCGCTTATGACCATAGACAATATTGCCTGCTTTGTTTTCAATATTTAAAATACTATGCCGTGCAGCACGAAACGCTTGCACAGGTTCTGAATATTCGACATCTTCAAAATCATGAGTCACTAGCACGGCGATTCTTTTGGACATTATTTTTCTCCGAATTGCTTTGTTCACAGACTATAAATTAAACATTAAACTTTTGTGATGGAGTTTGGTAAAGGACTCTTGCATCTGTAGAATATCTGTAATCAACCTAGATGAGTATTTTCAAGTATTTGTAAATATTAAAAAATTAAACTAAAAACTTTTGTTTCTACATGTGTCAAATGGTCAGCATGCAAAATTTTTCCGATGATTGATTTTATTAATTATTTCAAAATGGCTGTGGATTTTTTGACTTTGTATGCGGTCAGATAGGCGTGATTGCGTTTTGTGATGTTATTCATTGCAAGATGAAAAGCTATCGTGGCTATCCAAGTTTGAAGCGGCTCCTGAATGTGTTTATCTACAATACTGATCACTGTTGCTTGCAGAACTTGAAGATACTCGACCAGAATCGCTTAATCGAATCTTTTAAAACAAGAAAAATGACTAAAAATAATTCAGTATTAAGCGTTTTTAACGATGAGCTTATTTGCAAATAGCAATAAATTTATTCAATGAAATGACATAAAATTGCGAGCCGGATTGCTGAATTACAGATGTATAGCCGTGGTGTCTTTTTTAGCGAATTGGCAAAAGCTCAGCAATTTAAAATACTCAGGGCAAAAACATCAGCAATAAAATTGCTGATTAAATCAACTGTATGTTTTTAAGACTGAATCAATCAAAGTCTTATTGCGTAACATTTGAAAGCTAACTATTGTTATACTGTTTGCATAACGTTTTTGAAGGGCAACATAACAATGATCAACGACGATCAAAACACATCGACTTCTCTTGATCTGGCTCAAATCCGTCAGGATATTGATTCTGTAGACCAACAGATTCAACAGCTTATCAATAAAAGAGCAAAACTGGCTGAAGCTGTCGCAAAAGCAAAATTTGCTGCTGAAGAGAATCCATTGTTTTACCGTCCTGAACGTGAAGCACAAGTTTTACGTAATGTTATGCAGCGTAATGAAGGCCCATTGTCTGATGTCACCATGGCGCGTTTATTCCGTGAAATCATGTCGGCATGTCTGGCATTGGAAGCACCACAAAGTATTGCATTTCTAGGGCCTGTGGGCACTTATACCCACTCGGCAGTACTTAAACATTTTGGTCAGGATGCTATTGTCCGTCCATTGCCTACCATTGATGAAGTGTTCCGTGAAGTCGAAGCAGGCAGTGCACATTATGGTTTGGTGCCGGTCGAAAACTCATCTGAAGGTGTGGTGAACCATACTTTAGACTGTTTTAAATCTTCGCATTTAAACGTGATTGGTGAAGTGGAACTGCGTATCCATCACCAGTTTCTGGTGTCCTCCAATACCCGTAAAGACAGCATTAAACAGATTTATGCCCATCAGCAGACCTTGGCACAATGCCGAAAATGGTTAGATGCCCATTATCCAGGCGTGGAACGTGTTGCCTTAAGTTCCAATGCCGAAGCGGCACGCCGTATTCGCAATGAATGGCATTCCGCAGCGATTGCGTCAGAAGTGGCTGCCAATATTTATGACCTGGAAATCCTGCACAGCAATATTGAAGATAATCCGGAAAATACCACCCGTTTCCTGGTAATTGGCCGTGAAAAAGTGCCGCCAAGTGGCAATGACAAAACTTCATTGCTGATTTCTGCACATGACCGTGCCGGTGCATTACTGGAAATTCTGGCACCCTTTGCCAAACACAATATTAGTCTAACCAGTATTGAAACCCGTCCTGCATTGCCGGAAAAATGGGCTTATGTATTCTTTATTGACCTGGAAGGCCATATCGAGCAAGAAAATGTGAAAGCGGCAATTGAAGAAATTCGTCCTTTGGTCAAAGAAGTTCGCGTATTGGGTTCATATCCGATCGCAGTTTTATAAATCATTCTGGTGATCGGCTTGATTTTTTAATTTTAGGCTGATCCCTTTTATCACTTGAAATAGCGGAAGAGTAACATGTCGTTTGTCCCTGCCAATGAAGGCATCTCAAAGTTAAAGCCTTATCAACCAGGTAAACCTATTAGTGAACTTGAGCGCGAGTTAGGGATTACTGATATTGTCAAATTAGCCTCAAACGAAAATCCGTTGGGCTGTTCTGAAAAAGTCAAACAGGCTGTGGCGGCTGAACTGGCAGAAATTGGTCGCTATCCGGATGGTGGCGGTTTTATCTTGAAAGACCAGATTCAGGCACAATTTGGTGTAACTGCTGACCGTATTACTTTAGGTAATGGGTCAAACGACTTACTGGAAATGTTTGCCCGCGCATTCGTTTCAGAGAAAGACTCGGTAATTTATAGCCAGCATGCTTTTGCCGTATATGCTTTGGTGACTCAAGCGATTAATGCAGAAGCGATTGAAGTGCCGGCCAAAGGTTTTGCTCACGATCTGGATGCTATGGCAGCGGCAATTAAAGACAATACCAAACTGATCTTTATTGCCAATCCCAATAACCCGACGGGAACTTGGTTTGAAGAAGCCGAATTTGAAGCTTTCATGCAAAAAGTTCCGGAAAATATCATTGTTGTTCTGGACGAAGCTTATGTGGAATATTTCCCGGAAAACTTCAACAGCCTGAAATTCCTTGAGCAGTATCCAAACCTGATTGTCAGCCGTACCTTGTCTAAGTGTTATGGTCTGGCTGCACTGCGTGTTGGTTTTGCCTTGGCATCGCCAGAAGTAACAGATTACCTGAACCGTATTCGTCAGCCATTTAACGTCAATCATCTTGCCATGGTAGCTGCGGTTGCTGCACTGAAAGATGAAGCATTTATCGAGAAATCTCGTGAAGTGAACAAGGCGGGTATGGCTCAGCTGGAAGCTGGTTTTAAAGCTTTGGGTCTGAACTATGTACCTTCTCGTGCCAACTTTATTTTAGTCGATGTACAGGCTGATCCTGCGCAAACGTTCAATGCCTTGTTAAAAGAAGGCGTGATTGTACGTCCTGTGGGTATTGCAAATCACCTGCGTGTATCGATTGGTACGGAAGCGGAAAATGCTAAATTCCTGACAGCACTGGCGAAAGTACTCGATTTAGCTCCTGATGCGGTAGAGGAAAAAGCCTAAGCCATGTCTCAGCCACTGTTTGAAAAAGTTGCCTTTATTGGACTTGGGCTGATTGGCTCAAGTCTGGCTCGTGTCATCATTGCTGAAAAACTGGCAAAGCAAATTGTTGCCTCAACGCGTTCGCAAAAAACTCTGGATGATGCAAAAGCGCTTGGACTAATTCAAGAGGGCTATAGCAATCCCGTAGATGCGGTGCAAGGTGCAGATCTGGTGGTTTTGGCTTTACCTGTGCGGGCAACGCAAAAGGTGTTAGAAACCATCAAGCCTTATCTGTCAGACAACACCATCATTACCGATGTGGGCAGTACCAAAGGCAATGTAGTGGATGCAGCCAAAGCCGTATATGGTGAAAACCTGCCGGCAGGTTTTGTTCCGGGTCATCCGATTGCAGGTGCGGAACATACTGGCGTACATGCAGGTAAGGTCGATTTGTTTGCCAATCATAAAGTCATTTTGACGCCATTACCAAGCAGTGCTGACTGGGCTGTGGATAAACTGGTTCAACTGTGGCAAGCTGCCAAGGCAGAAGTGATTTGTATGGATGTGGACAAGCACGATGAAGTGCTGGCCCATACCAGTCATCTTCCGCATTTGATGGCCTTTAACCTGGTTGAGCAACTGGCCAACCGGGAAGATAATCTGGATATTTTCCGTTATGCCGCTGGGGGCTTCCGTGATTTTTCCCGAATCGCGGCGAGTGACCCGCAAATGTGGCATGACATCTTTTTTGCCAATAAAAAAGCCATTTTGAATGCTGTAGACGGTTTTGAGCAGCAACTGGCTCAAATTCGAAAACTGATTGAAAATGAAGATTCCAAAGCATTGATTGGACTATTAGAGCATGCACAGGCAGCACGACAGCATTTCAATCATATGCTCGCTAAAAAACCTTTGATGGAGAACGATAACGTGACACAACAATTTACCATTTTGCCGGGTGATAAGACATTTAAAGGTAAATTTACCGTGCCAGGTGACAAATCTGTGTCACATCGCTCTATCATGTTTGGTGCGATTGCTGAAGGAACTACCCATGTTACAGGTTTCCTTGAAGGCGAAGATGCATTGGCAACACTTCAAGCATTCCGTGATATGGGCGTGAGTATTGAAGGGCCTAAAAATGGTGAAGTGACTATTCATGGCGTAGGAATGAATGGTTTAAAAGCTCCTGCAAGTGCCTTATACATGGGTAACTCGGGTACTTCCATGCGCCTGCTTTCCGGTATGCTCTGTGCACAGAAGTTTGATTCAGTCATGACCGGTGATGCGTCATTGTCTAAACGTCCAATGGAACGTATTGCTAAACCGTTACGTGAAATGGGAGCGCAGATTCAGACTACAGGTGAGCGTGGTACGCCGCCCGTTTCCATTACCGGCAATCAAAAACTTAAAGGTATTCATTACGACTTACCAATGGCTTCGGCTCAGGTGAAATCAGGGATTTTACTGGCGGGCCTTTGGGCAGAAGGGGAAACATCGGTGACTGAACCGGAACCGACCCGTGACCACTCCGAACGTATGCTGCGTGCCTTTGGTTATGAAGTAAAAACCGAGGGTAACCGTATTTCCCTGCAAGGTGGCGGTAAATTGGTCGGTACTGATATTCAGGTTCCATCTGATATTTCATCCGCTGCATTCTTTATGGTGGGTGCTGCCATTACCGAAGGTTCCGATGTCACTTTGGAAGCGGTAGGGATTAACCCGACCCGTACCGGTGTCATTGAAATCCTGAAACAGATGGGTGCAGATTTGACTGTTGAAAACGAACGTATCGCAGGCGGTGAACCGATTGCAGACATTCGTATTCGCGGCACGCGCACCTTAAAAGGTATTCATATGCCGGAAGATCAGGTGCCGTTGGCCATTGATGAATTCCCAGCTTTATTTATTGCGGCGGCTTGTGCTGAAGGTCAAACCATTTTGACTGGTGCTGCCGAGCTTCGGGTAAAAGAATCTGACCGTATTCAGGTGATGGCAGATGGCTTGCAAACTATGGGCATTGACTGTACGCCAACCGATGATGGCATCATCATTGAAGGTAAGGGCAAGTCTGGTGACTGGTCTGCAATTTTCACAGGTGGTGAAATTGAATCGCATCATGACCACCGTATTGCCATGAGTTTTTCCATGGCGGGCTTGCGTACTTCCGGCGAAATTAAAATTATTGGCACCGAAACTGTAGCAACCAGTTTTCCAACTTTCACTGAGTTGGCCAATCAAGCTGGTTTAGCCATTCAAGTCAGTGAATAATTAGTCTAATTTTGTGTATTTGTTAAACAACAGCCAAGCTTTTGCTTGGCTGTTTTGTTTTTATTGCTTATGCTAAAACCATACAACAATAATGTCTTTGGATACACAGATGAGAAAATTACAATTTACTGCAAACTGTGAAAAGCATAATCATGTGTCACAGCAATCGAATGACTGCCATGTGACTCAGGAATATGTTGCGGATTTATTGTCTAAAGAACTCGGTCAATACGGTTTCCAGACCTTGTCGCAAAGTGGTGATCAGGTTGCGGTAAGTGTAGACAATCAATCTTTGCCATTATCTGTCACCTGCCAGAGTCGTGATGCAGAAGGGCACCTGGTCTGCGAGATTACTTCTTACCCAGCTGAAGATCAGGACTGGCTAGATCGTATTACGGAACAAAGTTTATTGAATCAATTGGCCCAAGCGGTAGAAAATACCTTAAAAGAAGACGAATCTTTTAGTGGCTTTACATGGAAAGGTTAAATATTTATTTTGACCCCATGAGTAAAACAGGAGGAGGGCTTAGCCTCCTCTTTTTATTTGCAGCCATGCAGAAACTACATATAAATGGATGCTCTATGCTGCTATTGTCTGCTTATTCGTCTACAAGAAAGCGGGAGATAGCAACGCGTAATTGCTTTAAATATCCAGTAAAGAAATGATTTGCACCGGGTAAGATGGTGAGTAAATGGCGTTGCGGTTTAGCCCATTCAATCAAGTCGGACAACAAGGTCACTTCGTCCGCTTCACCATGCAGGAACAGAATATCACCTTGAATGTG
The DNA here is from genome assembly GCF_044130295.1 of Acinetobacter uliginosus. Classification (NCBI taxonomy): domain Bacteria; kingdom Pseudomonadati; phylum Pseudomonadota; class Gammaproteobacteria; order Moraxellales; family Moraxellaceae; genus Acinetobacter; species Acinetobacter uliginosus. The sequence continues at coordinate 27,983 of NZ_JBIQOC010000015.1, forward strand.
TGGTGTAACATAATGACGTATACCTGCAACTGTTGCAGTCGGTAGTCCACATAAAATCAATTGTTTGGGTTTAATTTCATCGGGCAATACATGAAAACACTTTGCCATGACATGGGCACCAAAACTAAAGCCTGCTGCATAAAAAGGCAAATTGATATGCTTACAGCGAATCTGTTGAATAATTTCTAGAATATCATCCGTTTCGCCATGGCCTTTATCGTGCTCACCCGTACTCTGGCCAGAGCCTCGGAAACTTGGACGATAGACAATACAGCTGCGTTCAAGAAACATCTGAGCAAGCAGAACTGGAACTTTATGCTGCGGAGTGCCGCCTTGTAGGGGGTGAGGATGACATACCAGCGCAAATCCTTTCACTTCACCCTGTGGATAATCAACAAAAACTTCTAGTTGACCTGCAGGACCTTGAATGAAAATTTGCTCGGACATGTAATAACCGACTCATGACAGAAGAGAGGGCTATTTTAGCGTTAAGACCCAGTAAAAACACACATTGGCAATAAGACAATGCTACTGTTATAGTCTGTTTAATTGTTTTTTGACCAGGTTATTCATGCTTGCCTTAATTTCTCCAGCCAAGACTTTAGATTACGAATCTGCACTTCCAACCGATGCACATACACTGCCAAGATTGCTAGAACATTCACAAGAACTTGTAAATGTGAGTCGTAAGCTTTCTGCAGCAGATATCGCCAATTTAATGAGCGTGAGTGAAAAAATTGCCAAGTTGAATGTCGAGCGTTTTAATGATTGGCAGCCTGAGCTGAACTTTTCTAATGCACGTCAGGCTTTATTTGCCTTTAAGGGGGATGTGTATACTGGACTGGATGCTTATGCGCTGAATGATCAGCATATTGCCTATGCACAGCAGCATTTGCGTATGTTGTCTGGACTGTATGGTTTGTTGCGTCCTCTAGATTTAATGATGCCCTATCGCCTGGAAATGGGAACCAAGCTCAAAAATCCACGTGGTCATCATCTTTATGATTTTTGGGATAATATCATTACTGATTTGATTAACCATGATTTAGCCGAGGTGCACTCAGAACTATTGGTGAATCTTGCTTCGGATGAATATTATAAATCGGTCAAACCAGGCAAAATTAAAGCCGAGATCATTAAGCCGGTTTTTCTGGATCAGAAAAACGGCAAATACAAGGTCATTAGCTTCTATGCAAAAAAAGCACGCGGATTAATGGCACGTTTTATCATTGAAAATCAAGCAGAACGTGCTGAGGACTTAAAATCATTTAATCTGGATGGTTACTATTTTGATGCAGAGAGTTCGCTACAAGGTGAGCTGGTCTTTAAACGCGACGAGCAGCAAGCTGCTTAAATGAGAGTAACAAGGTAAAAATCCCGATAAATTTCGGGATTTTTATTGCGAAAAAATAAACAGGATTTTGAAATATTTTATCATTATATTTTAATTCATGTTTGTTAACATCATGATGAATTGTTGAACAATAAAATTTTATGATGAAAAGATTATTAGTTCCAACCTTTATTTTTGCAGTGGTTTTACTGGGGTACGGGGTTTATCGCGACAGTCAAATGAAAAAAAGACAGGAAATGGATCAACTGATTCAGGATGCGCATCGATCTTTGAGGGCTGTAGAAGCAAATCCAAATAATAGGGTGGTAGAGCAGAGTGAAACTTCGGATCCCCATTTTGCAGCACCCTTGCATGTGAAATCCAGCAAGTTTTAACGCCTGGGTTTTTACTATATGTTTTAAATATATTGTTAAGTTATTTAAATTTAATTAAAAATAAATTTTAGAAACAATAAAAAGCATTGTGTTATAATTTGCCAAGATCTGAATTCTTATATTTACATTGTAAGTGTTTCACTTTCTATCTCAGGAGGCTGCATAAAAGTTATGCGGCTTTTTTGTTTATGGTTTTTGTTATCCGGTTGTTTTGTCGTCTACGAAACATTGTAGAAAATATTTGTTTTTAATGAAAATATTGGCATATCGATTGCTTGGACATCTATAAACTTAATGGTGATTTGAGAAACGGATCATTAATTTTATAGCGTGCTGATAGCATAAAGTTTACTTACAGGGGTAAAGTCATGACGACTCCTAATCCATCTTCAGAGAATATGCTAGAACGCTTATTTAAGCTCAGTGAAAACAAAACCAGTTTTCGCACAGAAGTTCTTGCAGGTGTAACCACTTTCTTAACCATGTGTTACATCATTATTGTCAATCCAATGATTTTATCCGAAACTGGGATGGATCATGGGGCTGTTTTTGTTGCAACCTGTCTTGCAGCTGCAATTGGCTGTCTGGTGATGGGGCTTGTTGCAAATTATCCGATCGCGCTTGCACCGGGTATGGGGCTGAATGCCTACTTTACCTATTCGGTGTGTATGGGCATGGGGATACCTTGGCAAACGGCACTGGCTGCCGTGTTTGTTTCAGGGCTGGTGTTTATTGCCATCAGTATGTTTAAAATCCGTGAAGCGATTGTCAATGCCATTCCTATGTCGCTGAAATTTGCGATTGGCGGCGGCATTGGCTTGTTCCTTGCACTGATTGCATTAAAAAATTCAGGCATTATTGTTGATAATCCGGCCACCCTTGTAGGCTTGGGTGACTTGAAACAACCGACAGTATTGCTGACCTTGCTGGGTTTCCTGATGATTGTGGTGATGCATCACTTTAAAGTCCGTGGTGCCATCATTATCAGTATCCTGGTGATTACCGCGATTGCTACAGCAATGGGGCTGAACGAATTTAAAGGTGTTGTAGGAGCCATTCCATCGATTGCTCCAACCTTCCTGCAAATGGATTTTGAAGGCCTGTTCACGGCCAGTCTAGTTGGGGTCATCTTTGTATTTTTCCTGGTGGATTTATTTGACTCGACGGGTACCTTGGTGGGGGTTTCACATCGTGCCGGCCTGTTAAAAGATGGCAAATTACCACGTTTGAAAAAAGCACTCTTTGCTGACTCGACTGCGATTGTAGCGGGTGCAGCATTGGGTACTTCCTCTACAACACCTTATATTGAATCGTCTGCGGGGGTTGCTGCAGGTGGTCGTACAGGTTTGACCGCTGTGGTTGTTGCCGTGTTGTTTGTGCTGTGCTTATTCCTGGCTCCTTTGGCGCAATCGGTTCCAGGTTTTGCTACTGCACCTGCATTATTATTTGTAGGTGTGTTAATGATTCAAGGGATCGTCAACATTGAATGGGATGATATCACTGAAGCCGTTCCTGCATTTTTAACCATCGTATGCATGCCATTTACCTATTCAATTGCCGACGGTATTGCAATGGGCTTTATTAGCTACGCATTAATCAAGCTGCTGACTGGGCAAGCGAAAACTGTACCTTATATGGTCTGGATTGTTGCGGCTCTTTGGGCATTGAAATTTGCTGTATTTGGCGGCTAATTCACCCCATTCAGAATAGGGTGTAAACTCGGTTTGCACCCTTTTTTATTTTTGAAAAATTTTATAAGGATAAGATATGAATCAACTTGAGCTTATTCAAGCCATGCCAAAGGCGGAGTTACACGTCCATATTGAAGGGACTTTTGAGCCTGAGCTGATGTTCGCGATTGCTCAACGCAATCATATTGATATTCCGTATAAATCTGTTGAGGAAGTGAAACAGGCGTATAACTTTCATAATTTACAGTCTTTTTTAGACATCTATTATGCGGGTGCCAATGTCCTGATTCATGAACAGGACTTCTATGATCTGGCTTGGGCATATTTTGAAAAATGTGCTGAAGACAAAGTGGTTCACACCGAAATGTTCTTCGATCCGCAGACCCATACCGATCGTGGCATTGCTTTTGCAACGGTGATTCAGGGTTTAAAACGTGCCTGTGATGATGCGCAAAGCAAATTGGGCATTAGCTCGCATTTAATTATGTGTTTCTTGCGCCATTTAAGTGAAGAAGCCGCATTTAAAACTTTAGAGCAGGCTTTACCTTTTAAAGAGCAAATTATTGCGGTGGGGCTGGATTCAAGTGAAGTTGGACATCCACCTGCAAAATTTGAACGTGTTTTTGCCAAAGCACGTGAAGCAGGTTTCTTAGTGGTGGCACATGCAGGTGAAGAAGGTCCGGCTGAATATGTCTGGGAAGCTCTGGATTTGCTGAAAGTAAACCGTATTGATCACGGTGTGCGTTCTGAAGAAGATGCGACGTTGATGCAGCGCTTGATTACAGAAAAAATGCCTTTAACCGTGTGTCCTTTAAGTAATTTAAAACTCTGTGTGGTTGATGATATGGCACAGCATAATATCAGCCGTTTATTGCAACAGGGTGTACATGTAACGGTCAATTCAGATGATCCATCTTATTTTGGTGGTTATATGAATGATAATTTCATTGCAATTACAAAAGCTTTAGACCTGTCAAATGATGAGCTAAAGCAATTGGCGAAAAATTCGTTTGAAGCTTCATTTATCTCGGATGCTGAAAAGCAAAAATGGTCACAACAGATTGATTCTTTGGTGTAATCCATTCCTTTGAAAAATGCTTTTGGATTGGGCAGATTGATATATTGATCTGTTCAATAACTATTAGGTTCTAATGTGAAAAAGTTTTTTTGCTGGGTATTTGCAGTCGTTTTATTGATTGGCTCTGTATCAGTTTTTGCGACCGATAAAAATGCTACTCTAACCCAGAAAATGTTGAAACCAGTGATTGAACAAGGCTGTAAAAGTGAATTGAATGCTTCAAAAGTGTGGCAATCCGCAGCTTTGTTCATGAGTTCAGAGCGGCAATCAACCGTACAAAAACAAATCTGTGGTTGTGTGGGTGAACATGCCTTGCAGGACGTTTCGGTCAAAGAGTTAGCTATGGCATCGATGAGTGAATCTGCAAAAAATAGCCTGATTAAACAAGCGGTGGTGAACAGTGTTAAAGGTTGTGCCCAAGACGCTTTGAAATAACTTAGGGTTATAAATTGAACTATAAAAAAGCCGCATCAGTAATACATCAATGCGGCTTTTTTATGGAGACAAAATTGATTATTTTGCTTGTCGGGTCATGCTGCGCAAGATGTTATCTTTATCGATGAAATGATGTTTTAATGCCGCCGCAATATGACCAATGACAAGTAAGCCTGCAAACCAGGATAAATAAATGTGTACAGGTTTTACGATGGCTAAAAGGTTGGGATTATCCTGGACCAAACGTGGAATTTCGAATAAATACAAAACAGGTGCCGGATGTCCTGCACTCCAGCTAAATAAGCAGCCGGTAATCGGTAAAGCCAGTAACATGAGATATAAAGCTAAATGTCCCAGATGTGCCAAGACTTTCATCAAAGGTGACATGCTGTCGGGTAGTGCTGGAACAGGGTGGGTATAGCGCCAAAATATACGAATTAGGACCAGAAAGATAATGGTGGTGGCGATGTTCTTATGTAGAGTAATGACCTGACCTTTAAAGCTTCCATCAACCTCATAACTTAGAAAATTTCCGCTATAAAAACCAATACACCATGCTGCAATAAAAATAGCAGCCATGAGCCAATGCAGCATTTGTGCCGTACGCGTATAGTATTGTGAGGTATTTTTCATGTTATACCTATGTATCCATATGTCATTTTCAAGTCTGGGTATGCTAATCAAAAAGCCCATATTTAAAAATGATGGATATGGAACGAAGCGTGTGCTTCTTGCAACACTGAAAAGGATGCTGTTTTTTTAATCGGATTATCCGGATGTGGAAAATTCAACTGAAATATAGATTTCTTCCTTGGGAAAGTTTCGGCAAAATATGCCTAACATATTTTATATTTAAGGATTAAGCTGTGAAAAAAATAATTGCGGTGCTTGTACCTCTCACTTTGGCTTTAACTGCCTGTGTAGCAACGAATACTACAACTGGCACAATGCCGGCTACACAATCGGCAACTCAACAACTCGGTATGGCTGCAATTAAAATTGCAATTAATGCCAAATGTACCACCGAGTTGAATACTATTCCTGCATGGCAAAATGCAACCAAGTTAATGACTGCAACTCAAAAGCAAAATATTCAGACTGAAATCTGTGGTTGTGTCAGTGAAAAAGCACCACAAAATGTAACTGCAGTCGATTTGGCGACAGCTGCGATTGATCCGGCTGCACGTAATACTATTGTTTCAAATGCAGTGACTAAAACCATTAATGCTTGTGTTGCTGAAGCCATGAACTAATACAGCTTTAATTCATGTTAAAATTAAAGAGGTTGATGTGATTCGGCCTCTTTTTTTGTAGGTAAGTATTGATGAAAATTGCCGGTGTAGATGAAGCGGGGCGTGGCCCCTTGGTAGGTTCGGTGGTAGCGGCAGCAGTTATTTTAGATCCCAATAATCCGATTGAAGGGTTGAATGATTCTAAAAAACTCAGCGAAAAAAAGCGTGAAAAATTATTTGTAGAAATACAAGAGAAAGCCTTGGCTTGGGCGATTGCTGAAGCCAGCCACGAAGAAATAGACCAGATCAATATTCTACAGGCCTCTTTATTGGCTATGCGCCGTGCTGTAGAAGCTTTGCATCTTCAGCCGGAACATGTGCTGGTTGATGGTAATAAAGTTCCGCAAGGCTTAACCATGAGCTGTGATGCGGTGGTCGGCGGGGATGCACTGCATGCAGAAATTTCAGCGGCCAGTATCCTGGCAAAAGTAACGCGTGACCATCAAATGGTAGAGCTGGATCGGCAATATCCGCATTTTGGCTTTGCCAAACATAAGGGTTACCCAACTAAAGCCCATTTTGAAGCGATTGCTGAGCATGGCGTGATTGATCAACATCGCCGTAGTTATGCACCGGTTAAAAAGGCATTGGCCTTGCTGGGACAAAAATAAGCAGCAGATAAATTTAAAGCGGCCATATAGCCGCTTTATATTAGAACAACCTTTAACGGTTTAACGATTAAAGTCGTTCTGGGTATTTTGTGGGAAATTATCTTCTTCAAAAGAAGGCTGATAATCCTGATCCAGGTGTTGCAGATGTTCATGCATAGCGCGTTCATGTTGAATTCGTTGGTAGATTTCTTCACGATGAACAGATACTTCTTTTGGAGCATTTACGCCAATACGAACCTGATTACCTTTTACGCCAAGCACAGTTACACTGACTTGATCCCCAATCATTAATGTTTCACCGACACGTCGGGTTAGAATCAGCATGTTTATCTCCTTGCAAAACGCTAAACGTGCAATTGATTTTAAAATTTAAAAAGACACAACCTTAATATTATAGAAATATTATCAAAACAATCTGTCAAGAATTTGACTAAAATAATTCTGTTAATATTTTCAAAATCCTCAGTTACAAATATAACAGAGCCACTATAAAAAAAACTATAGTGGCTCTGTTCTTTTTGTAGTATTTCGCAAATTTTGTTCAACAAGGACTAAATTTGTTACTCTACATATTAAGCGCGTGCGCTTGATTCGCCAGATTCACGGTCTAAACCGAAAGCTGTGTGAAGCGTGCGCACGGCAAGCTCTAAATAATTTTCTTCAATGATAACTGAAATTTTAATTTCCGAAGTTGAGATCATCAAAATGTTAATGCCTTCTTCTGCAAGAGCAGTAAACATTTTGCTTGCTACGCCTGCATGAGAGCGCATACCCACACCTACGATTGATACTTTCACGATGTCTGAACGGGTCGCAACTTCACGAGCACCAATTTCTTTTGCGGTTTGCTCCAGAATTGCTTTTGCTTTATTGAACTCACCACGGTTGACTGTGAACGTGAAGTCAGTGGTACCGTCTTCTTCCACATTCTGGATGATCATGTCAACTTCGATATTCGCTGCACCAATTGGCGCCAGGATTTTGGATGCAATACCAGGCAGGTCAGGCACGCCCAAGATAGTCAATTTTGCTTCGTCACGGTTAAACGCGATACCAGAGATAATTGGCTGTTCCATGTTGTCTTCCAATTCAGTAGTAATAAGAGTTCCGACGTTGTTTTTGAAGTCTTCGTCAAATGCGCCATCATCGTCGTTATCGAAGCTTGATAATACGCGTAAAGGCACTTGGTATTTGCCGGCAAATTCAACTGAACGGATTTGCAGGACTTTCGAACCAAGTGATGCCATTTCCAGCATTTCTTCAAAAGAAATACGATCAACTTTTTTCGCTTTTGGTGCAACGCGTGGGTCAGTGGTATAAACGCCATCTACGTCTGTATAAATCTGGCATTCATCTGCTTTAAGTGCAGCTGCAAGTGCCACGCCAGAGGTATCTGAACCACCACGACCTAAAGTTGTTGTATTGCCCAATTCATCAAAGCCCTGGAAACCGGCAACCACAAGTACGCGGCCTGCATCTAGGTTTTCAGTTAATACATCAGTATCAATAGATTCAATGCGGGCTTTGTTGAATGCGCTGTCGGTTTTAATGCCAACCTGGCGGCCAGTAAGTGATTTTGCTTCTACTCCAATTGAGTTGAGCGCCATCGCTAACATAGAAATCGTAACCTGTTCACCCGTAGACACCATCTGGTCTAATTCGCGTGGATCAGGGGTTTCGGTAATGGCCTTCGCTAAAGCAAGCAGGCGATTGGTTTCGCCACTCATTGCTGATACCACAACCACAACCTTGTGGCCGTGGTCATGCCAGCGCTTTACACGACGAGCAACATTTAAGATGCGCTCGGGAGTACCCATAGAGGTACCGCCATATTTTTGAACGATTAATGCCATAGTTGTTCCATAAAAGCCATGATCCTGAATTACCTTTTCAGGATCAGTTACACAAAAGGTGAAGTTTTATTTTGCTTCAAGCCAAGCAGTCAAATCTGCCATCACTGTTGCAAACTTCTCGTTAAGTGGCGCGCCACCTTGTGCCAAGTCAGGTTTACCACCACCTTTACCACCGAGCTCGGTTGCCAGGTGTTTGATGATGTCGCCCGCTTTAATAGAAGCAGTAAAGTCTTTTGCTACAGAAGCGAGAAGGCTGACTTTATCACCTTCTACAGCAGCAAGTACAATCACTGCATGATCTAATTTAGATTTTACACCGTCGTGCAGGTTGCGAAGCGATTTCGCATCCATGTTTTGTACAGTAGTAATCAATGTTTGACGACCAGCCACAGTTTGAACTTGGCTTAAAAGTTCAGCTGCCTGGAAGTTCGCCAATTTCTGATTGAGTTGTTCAATCTGCTTTTGCAGACTGGATGCTGTATCTGCCAGCGCTTCAACTTTCTCGATGGTTTGTTCTTTTTGCGCTTTTAACAGACCATTGATGGTGTTGATATCACGGTCGGCTTTTTGAACCACTTCAACCGCTTTTGTGCCAGTCACCGCTTCAATACGACGTACACCTGCCGCTACGCCACCTTCAGATGTGATTTTAAACAGACCGATATCACCAGTGCGTTTTACGTGAATACCGCCACATAGTTCGATCGAGAAGTTTTTCTCATCGATAATTGAACCCATGGAAAGTACACGTACTTCGTCACCATATTTTTCACCAAACAGCATCATCGCGCCTTTTTCTTTGGCAGATTCGATGTCAAGAAGTTCAGTTGAAACTGCAGTGTTGGCAATAATTTCACGGTTTACAATGCGTTCAACTTCCTGCAGCTGTTCGAATGAAACAGGTTGGTCATTGGCAAAGTCAAAACGTAAAATGTCAGATGCAACCAATGAACCTTTTTGCTGTACATGTGAACCCAATACTTGGCGAAGGGCAGCATGTAACAGGTGAGTTGCTGAGTGGTTGCGTGACGTTGCTTCACGGATGTCTGCTTTAACAATCGCTTCAACAGATTGAGCGGCTTTTAAGCTACCCATGGTCACAATACCTTGGTGAACGAATGCACCACCCGATTTCTTGGTATCTTGAACTTCGAAAATACCGGTATCGTTTTTGAAGATACCTGTATCACCAATCTGACCGCCGCTTTCTGCATAGAAAGGGGTCTGGTTCAATACGATGAGCGCTTCGTCACCTTCCACAACTTCATCAACCTGTTCGCCATCTTTATAGATTGCAACAATTTGGCCTTGAGCTTGAGTGGCTTCATAACCTTCGAACTGGGTTTCACCTTCAACTTTTACAATACTGTTGTAGTCGATGGCGAATTTACCTGCATCACGTGCACGTTGACGTTGCGCAGCCATCTCTTTTTCAAAGCCAGCTTCATCAATAGTGAGCTCACGTTCACGTGCGATGTCAGCTGTTAGGTCAGTTGGGAAGCCGTAAGTATCATAGAGTTTGAAGACTGTTGCACCTGGAATCACTGAACCTTTCAGTTGAGCTAATTCACCTTCAAGCAATTTCAGACCTTGCTCTAAAGTTTTAGCGAATTGTTCTTCTTCTTTTAAAAGTTGTGCTTCGATACGTGCCTGGTTGGCTGCAAGTTCAGGGTATGCAGCACCCATTGCTTCGATTAATGGCTGGAGCATTTTATGGAAGAATGAGCCGGTTGCACCCAATTTGTTACCGTGACGCACTGCACGACGGATAATACGACGCAGTACATAACCACGGCCTTCGTTAGAAGGATTCACACCATCTGCAATTAGGAAACAGCATGAACGTGCATGGTCAGCAACAACTTTAAGGGAAGCTGGGTAGTCAATGAGTTTGTTTTCTGCTTGTGCTTTGGCTTCAAGTTCAGAAGTATCTAAACCAATGATTTCAGCCGCAGCTTTTAACAAGTGCTGGAACAGGTCGATTTCGTAGTTTGAGTTGACGTGTTGTAAAACTGCGGAAATACGTTCCAAGCCCATACCTGTATCTACAGATGGCGCTGGAAGAGGATGCAGTACGCCATCAGCAGTACGGTTGAACTGCATGAATACGTTGTTCCAGATCTCGATGAAACGGTCGCCATCTTCTTCAGGTGTGCCTGGTAAGCCACCCCAGATGTGGTCGCCATGGTCAAAGAAGATTTCAGAACAAGGACCACAAGGACCGGTATCACCCATTGCCCAGAAGTTATCCGATGCGTATTGACCGCCTTTGTTGTCGCCAATACGGATGATGCGAGATGCATCTAAGCCAATTTCTTTGTTCCAGATATCAAATGCTTCGTCATCTGTATGGTAAACAGTTGCATATAACTTATCTTTAGGAAGACCCAGCCATTTTTCGTTGGTCAAGAAATCCCAGGCAAATTTGATCGCATCACGTTTAAAGTAATCACCAAAAGAGAAGTTACCTAGCATTTCAAAGAAGGTGTGGTGACGTGCAGTGTAGCCCACGTTGTCCAAGTCGTTGTGTTTACCACCGGCACGGACACATTTTTGTGAAGATGTTGCGCGAACATAATCACGTTTTTCAAGACCGAGGAAGCAGTCTTTGAACTGGTTCATCCCAGCGTTGGTGAATAATAATGTTGGGTCGTTGGCAGGAACCAGAGAACTCGACGCGACACGTGTATGCCCTTGCGATTCAAAATAGCTTAAAAAAGCTTCGCGAATTTCAGCTGATGTCATAAAACGAGTACTCACAACCAAGTCACTCCATAAATCTTGTATTTGGCTAATAGCACGTCAAGCAAGTCTTACTTTTATAAAGCTGGCTTGAGATACTGGCTTAAAATTTTAAAACGCTAAAGTATAACGGAAAAAGCCGCATGCACCAATCACTTTAAGGCGAATTAATCACAATTCTATTTAAGCGCTATTAGGTTTCATGCACTGAATTAATCAGCCAAATTCTGCTTTATGCGTAAGATATAAAGTAAGTGAAAAGTGAAGTAAATATTTTAAGGCAATCTGGTCTAAATAAAATTTGCGAAAAAATAAGCTTAAAAGCATCAGGCTGAACCCTTTGTTGCGAGATATTTTATAAATACAGCAGCAGAAATGGTATCGGTATCTGGTTAAAATCCATTAACATAGAGCGGTGTTTACATCTACCCAAGAGTTAAGGATATCTGATGCAACGAGTAGCCATTAATGGTTTCGGGCGAATTGGTCGCAATGTATTACGGGCTTGGTTTGAAAATCCTAAGGATTTTCATTTTGATATCGTGGCGATTAACGATGTTGCAGATGTAGAAACACTGGTGCATTTGTTTAAATATGACACCACACATGGTCGCTTCAAAGGCAAGGTCGAAGTACTTTTACAAGATGAACAGATTTTTTTGCATATTTCTGCAGGTCTGGCGCAATTAAAAGTACAGGTATTTTCACAACAACAACCTGAACACTTGCCCTGGAATAAGTTAAATATTGATGTGGTGCTGGAATGTACCGGGTTATTCCGTTCACGTGCAGCAGCCACAGGACATGTTACTGCAGGGGCGAAGCGGGTCATTATTGGTGCTGCACCCTTTGACACGGTGGATGCCGCCATTGTGTATGGGGTAAACCATCACGAAGTCAAAGCCACGGACCAGATTATTTCCAGTGTATCCTGCACCACACAAGCCTTGGTTCCTTTAGTTAAAATTATTGATGATGCTTTTGGTATTGATACCGCACTGATGACAGAAATTCATGCAGTGACGGCAGATCAGTCTGTGCTGGATCATGCTCATCGAGATTTGCGCCGTGCCCGTGCTTCAGGACACAATATTATTCCGACCACATCTTCAGCTCTTGGGGCCTTAAAACGGGTGATGCCGAAAATGGCAGAGCGTATAGATGGTTATTCCATACGCGTACCGACCATTAATGTGGCAGCGATTGACCTCACTTTTGTTGCGCAGTCGCATGTCACAGCACATAAAATTAATGAAATCCTGATCAAATCGGCACGTCAGGATTATGCGGAAATTATGGATGTTACCGATGAACCTCTGGTTTCATCAGACTTTAACCATTCGCCTTATTCATTGATTGTGGATTTGAGCCAAACTATGGTGGTGGGTCATCAGGCTAAAGTTTTTGCCTGGTATGATAATGAATGGGGTTATGCGAATCGCTTGCTGGACTTGTGTGAATCTTTTACTCATAAATAAAGAACCTTATTTAAAAGATGAGGTGGAGATGAGTTATTGGATGATGCGATTTCCGCAAGTGATCGGATTTCGCAGGGCTTAGTTGTATTAAGTGTGATATGTAGCTCAATTATTATTAATTTGTTTGATTGGTTGGTTGAATCTTGAGTAAATGCCTGGTCTTCAGTAGGATGGATAGACTGTCAGGAAATGCTTTATGGACAGTGGCAGTGGATCATCGACCCAGAAAAATGCTTATAATAAATATTCTCTAGCTAGACAGAGTTAATTTTACAATCACTTTTTAATTGTTATACGAAAATTATAAGTCTTTTTAATTTAATCACCTCGATTCATGATAATAATAAGTCAGGAATCAATAACATGAGCAGTGCATCTATGTTGATATTTATATGGGGATTTATTTTCCTTTTGGCCATAGCAGTGATCTTTTTGATTTGGGCACAATTTACCAACCAAGGCGCTGCACTCAGTGAAATTCAGTTGAATCAACAATTGGAAAAAAAAGTGGTTCATCTGGAAGAAAACCTTAAAAAAACGCTGGAAATTATGCAAGACCTGGCGAAGAAAATGCATATTCAGCAAGAAGTGATTGATAAAACCACGACCAAACTGAACCAGGTGGAATCGCAAAATGCCGAATTGGTTGGACTGCTGGCAAAAACGGTTCACTCAACAGACAAGCCTTCAGTCTAATTTTAAGGTGAGCTTATAGTATTCTTAAAGCAGCTATAGAGCGATCTTTCAGCATATGCGACTAAACTAGCTTTGGAAACGTTGCTATAAAAAGGGCCTGACTCGTCACTGGTTTTTTTGGAAGAATGGCTTTGTACAAATAGTCTGGATTGGCGTTTGCTGTTTTAGCGGATTTCAGTATTTTTTATTTTATAATGGTTGAATTTGCGAGAGTACTGATCAATCGTGAATGATTCAGCTGATTCAGTTTTTTAAACGGCATAAATTAGTTGGTAAAAAACGAACAAATCTGCAAAAAGTCATGTGCACAGCTAAAGTGATCGTGCTAGACTAGGAGAAATCGGGTGTGCTCCCGATTTTTTTATGCGGATTACTTCCGCGCTGACAAGTATTTAGGTTTACAACATGCCCATTTCAGAGACATGGTTATTACCTGATGGTGTAGCTGATGTATTACCAGAACAAGCGCAAGTAATTGAAGCTTTGCGCCGTGAAGCATTGGATTTCCTCGCATCTCGAGGTTATCAGCTGGTGTACACGCCATTTATCGAATACATCGAATCTCTTTCTTCTCTCTCAGAATCGAATCAAGATTTAGACTTGGCCACTTTTAAAGTCATCGACCAGCTCTCTGGTCGTTTACTTGGTGTGCGTGCCGATATGACACCGCAAGTGGCCCGTATCGATGCGCATGTACATCCGGTCGAAGGCGTAGCGCGCTATTGCTACGCTGGCACGGTTTTACACACCAAACCTCAAGGTTTTAATACCACGCGTGCACCGCTGCAACTGGGTGCGGAACTTTTTGGTTCAGACAGTATTGATGCTGACGTCGAAATGATTGACGTGATGCTTAACTTATTAAAAACAGCAAGTTTTGTAGATGGCATCCATCTGGATTTAGGTCATGTCGGCTTATTCCGTAGTCTGGTTAAACATGCTGGTTTAAGCAAGGCGGAAGAAAGTCAGCTTTCGGATCTTTATCAACGTAAAGCATTGCCTGAACTTGCTGAATTTACACAGGAATTAAAATTTGGTGCAGATTTTTATGCACTGGGTCGTTATTCAAGTGATTTAGATGCTTTAGAAGCCAACCTGAGTGCTGAAATTATTGCAGACCCGGCATTCAAACAGGCATTTGACGCAGTAAAAACCACACGGTCTGAAATTCAGGCACGTTGGCCAGACTTGCATATTGGTATTGATGTTGTAGAGCTTCGTTCATATCACTACCACACCGGTTTAATGTATGCCGTCTATGCACCAAACCGTGCAGCACCCCTGGCTCAAGGCGGTCGTTATGACGGTATTGGTGAACATTTCGGGCGTGCGCGTCCTGCAACAGGCTTCTCTTGTGACTTATATGCACTCAGTGCAGGTCAGTTCAAGCAAGTTCAAAAAGTGGTTGCACCGAAAGGGACAGACAAAGCATTACTGGATGCAATTGCTGCTCTGCGTGCACAAGGCTTAAGTGTTATTCAGTTATTAGGCAATGACGATTTAAACTCAATTCCGTTTGCGACTCACCAATTGGTGAATGTAGCAGGGGAATGGAAAGTCGAACAGATTTAATGACCTGAATCAGTATTGAGTCACTGATTCAAGTTTTCAATTTTAACAGCATGATGCAATGAGGCTATTATGGGCAAGAATGTTGTGGTACTCGGTACCCAATGGGGCGACGAAGGTAAAGGTAAAATCGTTGACCTGCTCACAGATCAAGCGGCAGCGGTCGTTCGTTATCAAGGCGGACACAACGCAGGCCATACTCTTGTGGTTGGTGGTAAGAAAACTGTATTACACCTCATTCCATCTGGTATTTTACGTGAAAATGTACTGTGCTTAATTGGTAACGGCGTGGTTCTTTCACCTGAAGCGCTTATTAAAGAGATGGATATTCTTGAAAAAGAAGGCGTGCCAGTACGTGAGCGTTTACGTATTTCTCCAAACTGTCCGTTAATCCTTCCAAACCACATTGCACTTGACCAAGCGCGTGAGAAAAAACGTGGCAATGCAAAAATTGGTACAACTGGCCGTGGTATTGGTCCCGCTTACGAAGATAAAGTTGCACGTCGTGCAATTCGTGTTGCTGACCTGGTACGTGGTGGTGAACATCTTAAAGCTCAACTTACCGAGCTTCTTGAATACCATAACTTCCAATTAACTCAATTCTACGGTGTAGAAGCAGTTAATCTTGAAGATGTACTTGCTCTTTGCGACCAATGGCGTGAAGTTGTTGCTCCATTAGTTGTGGACGTAACAGGTGAACTTCATAAATACCGTAAAAACGGTGATAACATCATGTTTGAAGGCGCGCAAGGTTCACTTCTTGACGTTGACCATGGTACATACCCGTATGTAACTTCTTCAAACACAACTGCTGGTGGCGTAAGTTCTGGTTCTGGTCTTGGTCCATTACACCTTGACTATGTATTGGGTATCACTAAAGCGTACACAACACGTGTAGGTGCTGGTCCATTCCCAACTGAGCTTGTTTACGATGCAGCGAACGATGTGGGTGATGCAATTGGTAAACACTTGGGTACTGTAGGTTCAGAATTTGGTGCGTCTACTGGCCGTCAACGTCGTTGTGGTTGGTTCGATGCTGAAATTCTTCGCCGTTCAGTAGAAGTAAACTCACTTTCTGGTATCTGCTTGACTAAACTTGACGTTCTTGATGGTTTAGAAGAAGTGAAAATCTGTGTCGGTTACGAAGCTGCTGATTCTGGTTGCGTAGGTTCTTCTGATGCGCTTGCATTCGAAACTTTAAAGCCAATTTATGAAACTATGCCAGGCTGGTCTGAGTCTACTTTTGGTGCTAAATCAATTGATCAGTTACCAGAAGCTGCACTTAACTACGTAAAACGTCTTGAGCAATTGATTGAATGTCCAATCGACATCATTTCAACTGGTCCAGACCGTGAAGAAACGATTATTCTTCGCCATCCATTCGAAGCTTAATCTGCCAAGAATTAAGATGTACAAAAAGCCTCGCATTTGCGAGGCTTTTTTTGTCCATTTCATTTGGAAAATATATCTACGACCAGTATGCAGACTGTTTTGCCCGACTAAAGTTGCATCAGAGAATACTGTTTAATTTATTTGCGCTTGCTAGAATGTTAAATATAAAAGAAATACAAGGTTGTGCATGATGCATAAAAATATATCAGCGACGATGTTTTATTCATTACTGTTTGCAATGGGTGGGGCACCGACCATTGCCATGCTGGTTATTCAGGCACAAACACAAGATCCCGCAATTATTAATGCAGCACTTATTGGATTAAGCGTTATCATTGCCTGTATTCTGGTCCCCATTGTTCTGATTCAAAATGCATTTTTATTTTTTAAGCGCAAAAATGAACAACTGGAACAGAAAATTAAACCCCTTTCCCAGATATACTTGGGGCTAAATGTTTTATGTTTGCTTTATTGGCTTAGTTTTCAATTTCTTAAATGACCTTGTTTACATAAATGATATGATTGTGAAGAGAATATCAATTTAAAGATTATTCACTATTTCATATAATCTCCCTGAAAAGAGATATCTAGTTTTAAGGCGGAGATTATTATAATGAACAGCAAGCTGATTTTAAGTTTGTGTGCAGCGAGTGTAATCACTATTTCAGGTTGTACCACTGTAGCGGATATGGCTGGGGCAGATTCATCCACATTAAATGTTACTGCTGCGCAGGGCTTTAATAAAACTGTTCAGGAAGCAAGTGCCAATAAAACCTTAGATACTTCATCTACCACTTATAAGCGAATTAATTCGGTATTTTTACGTCTAAAACCTTATGGTGATCAAATCAACCAGACAGGCCAAAAGTTTGACTGGCAATTGGCTGTGCTGAAATCAGACCAGGTTAATGCCTATGTGGCACCAGGGGGGAAAGTGGTGTTTTACACTGGTATTGTGAATAAACTCAATCTAACCGATGCTGAAATTGCAGCTGTGATGGGTCATGAAATGGTGCATGCCCTGGAAGAACATTCCAAACAAAAAATTGGTGCACAAGCTTTAACTGACCTAGCTTTAAACATTGGTTTAGGCTATGCAGGCAATAATGTCGGTCAATTGGGGGCAGCAGCAGCTCAGTTAGGCGCACAAGTGGGTGTGGGTTTGCCATATTCACGTAGTCTTGAAAGCCGTGCAGACCAAGGTGGTTTAATGCTAATGGCACGTGCAGGTTATAACCCGCAAGCCGCGATTACCCTTTGGGAAAAAATGAACAAGTTAGAAGGTGCAGGTGGTACATCATTCCTGTCGACTCACCCTTCAAATGGTCAGCGTATCGAAGCAATGCGTAAAAACTTGCCTGCAGCTCAAGCTATTTATAACAGACGCTAATTGTTGTTTTATTCATAAAAAAGGATGCCTATAGCATCCTTTTTTGCTTTTACTCCCTCTTCCTATGGGGGATGAGCATCCTCAGAATATATTCTGAGTGCGCAAGGGAAGATGGTGTCAATAATTTCGAAGTGATCGAATATAAAGCTTTAACTTTTCTAATTTCATTTTAAGCAGTACTTAAAATGAAATTAGGGTGCTGGATTTGGCTGCTGGCGGTGAATATCTTCAATACCCTGTAAAACTTCTGCTGATAAATCAATGTCAAAAGCCTGAATATTTTCTTTCAGTTGATCCAGGTTAGTTGCGCCAATAATGGTACTGGTGACAAAGAACTGCTGCTTAATAAATGCCAATGCCAGTTGGGTTGGGGTTAAGCCATGTCGCTCTGCAAGCTGAGCATACTGTTCAGTTGCCCATTCACTTTCAGGATTGCTATAGCGGCTAAAACGGGAAAATAGGCTGACCCGTGCATTGGCTGGACGAGCACCATGACGGAATTTACCTGTCAAGTAACCAAAGGCTAAAGGGGAATAGGCAAGTAAGCCGACATTTTCATAATGGGCAATTTCAGACATGCCAATTTCATAAGTCCGGTTCAACAGGCTATACGGATTTTGTACGCTGACAAATTTTTCCAGGCCTAACTTTTCAGCCAGATGTAAAAATTTTAAAGTTCCCCACGGGGTTTCATTGGACAGCCCAATATAACGGATACGGCCTTTTTTAATTTCATCACTTAAGGCGCTTAAGGTTTCTTCTAAGGCAGTGACTTGCTGTTGATTGTGCGCTTCTGTATTGCCATAACCCAATTTTCCGAAGAAATTGGTTGGACGTTGTGGCCAATGCAATTGATACAGGTCAATATAATCACTCTGCAGGCGTTTTAACGAGCCATCGATTGCCGAGCTAATCTCAGCTGCAGTAAAGCGTGTTTGGCCATCACGGATATGGCTGCCGCCTTGTGAGGGACCGGCGATTTTTGAGGCAATGAACAGCTGGTCACGCTGACCACGTTGTGCAATCCAGTTGCCCAGGATGGTTTCTGTTGCTCCTTGAGTCTCAGGTTTTGGTGGGACCGGATACATTTCTGCGGTATCCCAAAAAAACAACCCCTGATCCAGAGCATATTCAAGCTGTTGAAAGGCCTCTGCCTGGGTATTTTGTTCACCAAAGGTCATGGTGCCTAAACAAATTTCAGGCACAAGAATCCCGGTATTGGCTAAAGATTTGAGTTGCATAGAGGTTGATCCCTTAATTTTTATCAAGTTTAACATTGTGCATTAGGCTAACTGATTTTTGCATCAGGGTTAAATCATGAATTGTTTTAAAGTTGTCATAAAAAATTTAAAAAGAACAGGTTGCAAATTACGGACATAAAAAAAGCAAATCTTAGGATTTGCTTTTATGGTGAATGGAAGAAAACTTATTCTTCATCATCCTCGTCTTCTAAAGCTGCATTGCTATCTTCAGCAGAAACATCATAAATCAGGATGGCTTTACCATCAGTCTGGATCATGCCTTGTTCTTCCAGTGTTTTGAGGACACGACCGACCATTTCACGGGAACAACCAACAATACGGCCAATTTCCTGACGGGTAATACGGATTTGACGTCCATTCGGTAAAATCATGGCTTCTGGTTGAGAAGACAGGTCAATCAGGCAGCGTGCAATACGGCCAGATACATCAATAAATGCCAGGTCAGTCACTTTACGAGTGGTATTTTTTAAGCGACGTACAAGCTGGGCAAATACGGCATAGCTCAGGTCTGGATACTGTTTGCTTAATTCGTGGAAGTTTTCATAGGTGATTTCGGCAATTTCACATACGTCGCGTGTACGAACTTCTGCAGTACGTTGTGGATTTGCTTCAAAAAGACCCATTTCCCCAAAAAAGTCTCCAGCATTCAAATAGGCAACCACAATTTCACGATCATCATCTTCACGTAAAATAATGGATACCGAACCTTTTAAAATCAAATAAAGCGATTTTGATTCTGAGCCTGCATCTACAATTGCAGTGCGTTTTGGATAACGATTTATATATGCACGTTTTAATAATGCTTTTACTGACTCAGGGAGTTGACCAGGAGACAGCGCATCAGTGCTAAGTTGTGAAAAGTTTGAAGTCATGCTAACGGTTCCGAATATGGATAATTAATAGATCGCACAAGACCTAAAGTGAACTTGTCACACAGAAGAGCTGAAATTCCTTATCAACTCAATTTATGTTAGTGTACAGGTACGTCGTAAATTTATAGTTTTTTTCAGGTAGTTGCAATGCAAACAAGCGTTCATTGGCTAGAGAATGTTGCTTTTGAAGCAAAATCGGAAAGTGGTCACCAAATTGTAATGGATGGGGCCGAGGCATATGGTGGTCAAAACCGTGGACCACGTCCTATGGAGTTGATATTAATGGGACTTGGTGGCTGTGCTTCCTTTGATATTGTGACTATTTTAAAGAAATCTCGCCAAGATGTGACGGATGTTGTATGTCAGCTCAAAGCTGAACGTGCGGATAGCATCCCAGCCGTGTTTACCAAAATCCATTTACATTTTGTGGTAACGGGTAAAGCAGTCAAAGAAAAACAGGTCGCTAAAGCAGTTGAACTTTCAGCTGAAAAATACTGTTCTGCAAGCAAAATGTTATCGGATGGTGGGGTGGAAATTAGCCACGATTTTGAAATTATTGAAGTTGAATAATGAAATCCAGATGGCAATCCATTTTTGGATTGCCATTTTTTATTCTGCATCACAATTAAAAAGGTATAAAGTAAAAACGCATTTCACTCTAAGAGGGATTCAACAGTAACCCATTATACTTTTGATGAATCCTGTCCTCTAAACATGCATTTCTAGAATATTCATCAAGCTGATTGATGTATTCATAATCACAATAGTTTTTTAAAAGCTTTGATGATTCCTTATTAAAAGATACAAAATGCCTAGGGAAGAGAATTTCATACATAAATAATTACAATATGCTTGAAAAAATTAGCTTAAACACCCATATTATAACTAACATCCAAGCTTTATATTAATTTGGTTTAGTTGTTGAAAATTAAAAATATTTTTTAAAAATGTTATTGAAAAATATCAAGCCATTCCCATCTATTATCCAAGTACAAAATTTGTTGTGAGGAAAAATAAGAATGCGTTTTGAAAAATTTACAAATCGCTTGCAGCAAGCCTTATCAGATGCTCAGTCTCTGGCCATGGGTAAAGACCATACTGCCATCTCAGGTATTCACATTTTATCGGTGTTACTGGAAGAGCCTGCCAATATCAGCCTGTTTCAGCAAGCCGGAGCAAATCTACGTGATCTGCAAACCAAAGTGCAGCAAGCGCTTCAAGATGCGCCGACCATCGCTAATCCAACTGGGGACATCAACTTAAATCCTGAAGCGGTACGGGCTTTAAATCTGGCGGACAGCTATGCCCAAAAAGCCGGGGATGAGTTTTTATCTACCGACTGGGTGCTACTCGCTTTAGCGGAAACTGGTGCAACCAAAACTTTATTAAATAATGTCGGCGTAACTACTGAAAGCTTACGCAAAGCGATTGAAAAAATTCGAGGTGACGAAAAAGTCATGAGTAATACCCATGAAGATCAACGTGATTCACTTAATAAATACACCATAGACTTAACTGAACGTGCCATGTCCGGCAAACTTGACCCTGTGATTGGTCGTGATGAAGAAATCCGACGTACCATTCAGGTCTTGTCACGCCGTACCAAAAATAATCCGGTACTGATTGGCGAGCCTGGAGTGGGTAAAACGGCAATTGTGGAAGGCTTGGCACAACGCATTGTCAACGGTGAAGTTCCGGAAGGCCTGAAAGGTAAACGGGTTTTATCTTTGGACTTGGGTTCATTGCTGGCTGGTGCAAAATATCGCGGTGAGTTTGAAGAGCGATTAAAAGCAGTTCTGAAAGATTTGGCCAAACATGAAGGCGAAATCATCCTCTTCATTGATGAATTACATACCCTGGTGGGCGCAGGTAAGGGCGAAGGTGCCATGGATGCAGGCAATATGCTTAAACCTGCATTGGCCCGTGGTGAGCTGCGCTGTGTTGGTGCAACCACATTAGATGAATACCGCCAGTTCATTGAAAAAGATGCTGCCTTGGAACGCCGTTTCCAGAAAGTATTGGTCGATGAACCGAGCGTTGAAGATACTATTGCAATTCTGCGTGGCTTAAAAGAGAAATATGCGACCCATCACGGGGTACAGATTCTGGATTCAGCGATTATTGCCGCAGCGAAAATGTCGCACCGCTATATCACTGACCGTCAATTGCCCGATAAAGCCATTGACCTGATTGATGAAGCAGCTTCGCGGATTAAAATGGAAATTGACTCCAAACCTGAGCCACTCGACCGTTTGGACCGTCGCCTAATTCAGTTGAAAATGCAGCTGGAAGCGGTGAAACAGGATGCAGATTCGGTAAGCAAGGCAGAAGTCAGCCATCTGGAAAAACAGATCGAAGAAGTACAGCGTGAATACAGCGATCTGGAAGAACAGTGGATTGCTGAAAAACGACTGGTTGAAGGCACCAGTCAGGCGCAAGTTGAACTTGATAAAGCGCGTACCGCATTTGAAAAAGCCCAGCGTGAAGGTGACTTGGCAGAAGCGAGCCGTTTGCAATACGGGGTTATTCCTGAATTACAAAAACGTCTTGCTGCTGAAGAAGTTGCTGAAGAAAATGGTGAGGAACCGAAACTGATCCGTACCAAAGTTACAGAAAATGAAATTGCCGAAGTGGTCAGTGCTGCAACCGGTATTCCTGTAGCGAAAATGCTGCAAGGTGAACGTGAAAAATTGCTGCATATGGAAGAATTCCTGCATAACCGTGTGGTAGGGCAGGATGAAGCCGTAGTAGCAGTCTCTAATGCAGTACGTCGCTCACGTGCAGGCTTGTCTGATCCAAACCGTCCAAGTGGTTCATTCCTGTTCCTTGGACCAACCGGGGTGGGTAAAACCGAATTGACCAAAGCCTTGGCCAACTTCCTGTTTGACAGTGATGATGCCATGGTGCGTATCGATATGAGTGAGTTCATGGAGAAACATTCGGTCAGCCGTTTGGTGGGTGCGCCTCCGGGATATGTCGGTTATGAAGAGGGCGGTATCTTGACTGAAGCAGTACGCCGTAAACCTTATAGCGTAGTGTTGTTTGATGAAGTGGAGAAAGCACATCCAGACGTATTTAATATTTTGCTGCAAGTACTGGATGATGGCCGCTTAACCGACTCGCAAGGTCGTGTGGTGGATTTCAAAAATACGGTGATTGTGCTGACTTCAAACCTGGGTTCGCAAGATGTCCGTGAATTGGGTGATAACGCAACCGATGATGAAGTTCGTGCAGTGGTGATGGCGGCTGTATCTCAACACTTCCGTCCGGAATTTATTAACCGTATTGATGAGCTGGTCGTGTTCCATTCACTGAAAAAAGCGCAAATTCGTGGTATTGCCGATATCCAGCTGGATCGTTTACGTGCACGTTTAAGCGAAAAAGACATGCGTCTTTCAGTGGATGATACTGCCTTTGATCAGTTGATTGATGCCGGTTTTGACCCTGTGTATGGTGCTCGTCCATTGAAGCGTGCTATCCAGCAACAAGTAGAAAATACATTGGCGCAAAAAATCCTGAGTGGTGATTTTCTGCCAGGAGATACCATTTTCGTAAAAGGGGAAAATGGTCATCTTGAATTTGAAAAAATGAAATTAAGTTAATGTGCTGTAAATAGAAAAAACCTGGCTTCGGCCAGGTTTTTTTATGCCTGACAATTTCAGTCGAAAAAGTGAAATGTTAGGTAAAAAATTGACATAATTTTTAAAGTTTTTTTGGTTTTTTATGTGTGTAAGTTATTAATTATTAAAAAATAATTATCTTTTATTAAAAAATTTAATTATACTTATTATTTAATAAAAACATATAAATCTAGAGCAGATACTATGTCAAAATTAACTTGGGGTCTGGGAAGCATTGTGGTATTGGCAACAGCGGTCATAGGAGGGAATTTATATGCAGACAAAAGTTTAACTTCCTATTATCAACAGTCTCAAAAATCAAATTTCATGTCGATTCAGTATAAAAATTTTAATATGGGTGCGATGCAGGGTTCTGCCGACTGGACGGCCGAATTTACTCTTGATCCCTGTAAGCCTAAAGATATCCTGATGATTAGCGGTCAAGATAAAATCAAGCGCAGCTGGAATGGCTATCAGATTCAATCAAAAATCTCACTAAAGCAAGGTGATGCAACCTTCCAACGTTTACTGAAGCAACCGTTAACGGTTCAAACAAAAATTGATTGGTTGGGAAGAATGCATACTTCACTCGTCACTCCGGTGTATGAGAAAAATGATGCAGATATACAAACCCGCATTGATCCCATGACTTTTACAATGCTTGCCAAATCAAAAGATGATCAATTCGATGTGTTGAATGTAAAATTTCAAATTCCGAATATGACGGTGAATGATAAGTTGGGCCAGATGCAGATGCGCGATTTAGAGTTTGAAAGCAATCATGGCTTAAACACGGTTCTGAAGGAGGGGGAAGCTCGTTTAAATATTGCTTCAATTCAGCGTACGGATCGAAATGTACAGCAGTTTGGCAGTGGTGAATTAAAAGGCTTTGCTTTGCGGGTAAATACTCAGCTCGATAAAACCAAGGTTGCTTTTGATACTCAGGTCAAAATTGATGAAATGACCATGTATAAAACTCCTAGTTTTCATGATTTTGAAATGAATTTTAAGCTGACTGATCTTAATCGACAAAAAGTGCAGAATTTTTTTGATTTATTGGAAAAAAGTAGTGCAGCATGTATAGCAAAAGAAGAACTCAATCAGGATATGGTGAGCAGTTTCCTGGCCATTGTGAATGACGGTTTTACTTTTGAATCGCAGAATAATCAAATTAAGGTGGGTGATGGCTATGCCAAAGCCAGCCTGA
Organism: Acinetobacter uliginosus; assembly: GCF_044130295.1. Classification (NCBI taxonomy): domain Bacteria; kingdom Pseudomonadati; phylum Pseudomonadota; class Gammaproteobacteria; order Moraxellales; family Moraxellaceae; genus Acinetobacter; species Acinetobacter uliginosus. The sequence goes on from NZ_JBIQOC010000015.1 coordinate 52,899, forward strand.
CAGGAAAGGTCATGCCGGGACATCAATCCTCTTTTGAAAGCTTATTGAAAATGGCGCCGAATCTGGTCGAATATCAGGCCAATATTGAATACGATAAACAAATCATGAAAACCATCATGAAAAACTATCTGCAACAAGGCGGTAAAACCTTATCTGACCAGGAACTTGAGCAAATGCTGGATGGTATGCAGCAGACGCTGCAAGCGAAACGGGAAGGTGATATCTTAAAAATCGGTATTGAATATAAATACGGTGAAAAGAAATTTTTAAATTAACATATGTAAAAACAAAGGCTGCCAGATAGGCAGCCTTTTTAGTTAGTGTAGTATCTAAAATATATTAGTCATTTTGTGGATGTTGAATTTTCCATGCACGGTGGATTTTGGTATTACGTTTAAAGTCTGGTCCAATGGTTTCATTGGTAATTTCCTGAACATCAAAGAACGCCAGAATTTCTTCATCCATCTCGAAACCACGATAGTTATTCGAAAAGTATAAAGTTCCTTCTGTAGTCAGGCGGTTCATGGCACGTTTAATCAGCGATAAATGGTCACGTTGTACATCAAAGGTACCATGAAACTTTTTCGAATTCGAGAAGGTTGGCGGATCGATAAAAATCAGGTCATATTGTTCATGACCTTCTTTTAGCCATTCAAAACAGTCACTGGCAAAGAACTGGTGTTGTTCATCGGCATGATCTACGGTTAAACCGTTCAAGACAAAGTTTTCTTTCGACCAGTTCAGGTAAGTGTTGGATAAATCGACACTGGTGGTACTGGCAGCGCCCCCTAAAGCAGCATGCAGGCTGGCAGTTGAGGTGTAACTATACAGGTTGAGGAAATGCTTGCCTTTTGCTTCTGCTGCAATACGCAAGCGCATTTGACGATGATCCAGGAACAGGCCGGTATCCAGATAATCAGTCAGGTTGACTAAAATTTTGGCTTTGCCTTCCTGTACGATAAAACGTTTAGAAGCAGTACTCTGTTTGGTGTACTGGTTTTTACCTTCCTGACGCGCACGGGTTTTAATGAAGATAGCATCACGACCTGAACCGGTCACTGCACGAATGGCTTGTAAAGCGAGATTAAAACGCTTTTTAGCTTTTTCCGGATCGATGGTTTTTGGTGGTGCATATTCTTGCACATGTAAACGGTCACCATATAAATCTACCGCAACATTAAAGTCAGGCAAATCGGCATCATATAAACGCAAACAGAAGATATTTTCTTTGACCGCCCATTTTTTTAGATTCTGCATGTTTTTTTGCAGACGGTTGGTAAAGTCCTGAGCGCCTTCAATCGGCTCGAACTGCTGGGGTTGCCAGTGTGCCAAGAACGGTTCTGATACCGGTGCAGGCTTAATGATGCCGAAACGCACATAAATCGGCAGTTTACCATTCATCAAACGCAGAATTTGCGGTTCATTGAATGCCAGCACGTCGGCTTGCTCAACCTGTGCAGCAATCACCGCAGCATACTGGTTCGGGAAATTCTTTTGTAGCAGCGAAGATAAACCTAAATATAAAGCACGGTTAGAGGCTTTATCCCCTAAACGTTCACCATAAGGCGGGTTGGTGACAATAAATGAGGTTTTGCCTTCGGCTTTAAAATCCGGCCAATCTGCCAATGTACGCTCTTCAATTTTGATATGGTCAAGCAGCTTTTCAAAACCGGCTGCAATGATGTTTTGCTTGGTGGCTTTGACTGCTTCCCAGTCTGCATCATAGGCATAAAACTGCGGTAAAGGCTGTTGCAATGCTATTTGATGGCGTTCTGCGGCTTCTGCCTTAATTGACATCCACAGTTCATGGTCGTGACCATTCCAGCCATTAAAGCCAAAGCGACGTACCAGGCCCGGAGCACGGTCAGTCAGCATCATCAATGATTCAATGATAAAGGTCCCTGAACCACACATCGGGTCCAGAATAATATCGGGATTACGTTTTTTTAATTGGGCTTTTTGCAGAATGGCTGCCGCAAGATTTTCTTTAATCGGCGCATCGGTCATGTAATGACGATAGCCACGTTTATGTAAGGAATCGCCAGATAAATCCAGACAATAGGTATGCGCAGTTTTACCAGCAAGTACATAGAGGGTAATTTCTGGCTGTTTGATGTCGATACTTGGGCGTTTACCCACAGCTTCCATAAAGGAATCCACCACACCATCTTTTACCCGTAAAGTTGCGAATTGTGTATTGACCTTGATTTCACGTTCTACATGTAAACGAATGGCAAATGTACTTTGTGGTGCGAAAATGAGTGACCAGTCAAAGTTGATTGCACCTTTATAGAGCTCTTCTGCAACATCACGTGCGTCATGGGTAAATTCAAGTTCATGAACATGAATAGGGGTTAAAACACGTGAAGCCAAACGAGACCACATGCAAATACGGTATGCATCTGCCAGTGTGCCTTTGAAAATCAAACGACCCGGTAACTGTTCAATATTTTGAACACCTAAACCTTCAATTTCCTCGCGGAGTAAGGTTTCAAGACCATCTGCACAGGTGACCCAGTAATTGCTTAAACGTGAAGAGGTATTCATAAAATAGAGAGACCGAAAAAATAAAATAAAAACTTGTATAAGTTTAACTTATTTTAGTGCTGAAAACTTTTTATATTTTGAAAACTTCAAGCGACTTAGGTCAGTGTATTAATTATAAAAAGCTCTAAATGTTGGAATAAAAAGCCAATTGAAAATTCAGACGATATGTAAAATTACATTGCGCTTAAAAGTAAGTTTTAAAGTTTAATGAATGGATTTTATTGAGGGAAAAATGTGAATATTACAGCAAAAAAGGATGATATTTTTTCAGTTGCGACATTATTATATGCACGCTTAAGGAAAGTGAATAGCCGGGTTATTGATGTCATGTATTTAATGCAGGATCGTTCCTATGCACATCATGTGGTCACACTTGCACTTGAGACAAAGGATCCAGAGCTTGCCAGCTATGTGGAACGTTTGCGAGTGCTTTTAGACTTACAGGATGATCGTGAACTTACAAATGGAGAAGATCAACAGATTCGTCTTTCGAAGGAAAATAATGCCAATAAAAAAGTTTTTGACGAAGGCCATGTAAGTTTTAGCCTATTCTAAAATATAATAAAAACATCATTTTAAGAGAGCTCATATGTTGAATCATGTGAGCTTTTTTTGATATTGGTACAGATATTGCTGCATAGCCCAGTGAGGCTGCTTGATCAAGAAGAGCACTTGATGCCTCACTTTCTTTTTTAGAGATGGGAATGACAAATGTCAGAAAGTGTAATCATTACAAATGAAGTTTTTTCAGTGGCAACACTTATTTATGCACGGTTAAGACGGGTATCAGGGCGTGTGATTGATGCAAGCTATCTTACAGAGAATGTCGAATATGCCGAACATGTGGTGGCAATGGCGAAACAGACACAAGACCCTGAATTACTTCGCCTAGTTGAACGTTTGACTAAAGTGCTGGGACTAAAAACTGATGAAGAGCCTGAAAATGAAATTCAGTTCACCCAACATGAAGAATTAATTTCGGTTGAACCCACTCAAGAAGATATAGAGCGTGCACAAGGGGCAAACCGCTACATTGGGGCTCTACGTTAGTTGTCTAGGGTAACTCGGAATCAGGCTGAGTTACCTATTTTTATTTTAAAAATCAGATGGCTAAATCATTGAATGGTTAATTTATCTTATTGAAAAATTAAATGGGAATTATATTTTTTATTCCAAATACCGAGCTGCTTTTTAGACAAGTAAGATCAAGCTGAACTATTTAAATCGCTTAAACTCTGTATAATACGTTGACTTAACGTATAAGGAATCTCTCATGCACTTGGCGGCATTGCATACTCCGAGCCAGATTCAACTCAACCAAGATGGTAACTTAAAACACTTCCTCACCATCGAGGGTCTTTCTAAAGAAACACTCACAAAAATATTGGACACTGCGCAGTCCTTTTTTAATGACCAAAATCAGCTGATTACCAATAATCTTCTCGAAGGTCGTACGGTGATGAACCTGTTTTTCGAGAACTCTACCCGTACCCGTACCACTTTTGAAGCTGCAGCAAAGCGTTTGTCTGCCAATGTGCTCAACATTGATATTGCGCGTTCTAGTACCTCTAAAGGCGAAACCCTGCGTGACACCTTGTGGAATCTGGAAGCCATGGCAACCGACATTTTTGTGGTGCGTCATTCATCTTCAGGTGCGCCGCATTTTATTGCCAAAGATGTCTGCCCGAATGTTGCCATTATTAATGCCGGTGATGGCCGTCATGCACATCCGACACAAGCGATGCTGGACATGCTGACCATTCGCCGTGAAACCAAAAAGAATTTTGAAGATATCAGCATTGCCATTATTGGTGACATCAAGCATTCACGTGTAGCACGTTCAGATGTTGCGGCACTGCAAACTTTAGGCTGTAAAGATATCCGTGTGATTGCGCCAAATACCTTGCTGCCTTATGGTTTTGCTGAATATGGCGAAGGTGTCCGTTTATTTAACAACATGGAAGAAGGCATTAAAGATTGCGACGTGATCATTACCCTGCGTATTCAAAACGAACGTATTGATTCACCCGCTTTATCTTCACAAGCTGAATTTTACAAAATGTACGGTCTGAACAAAGAGCGTCTGGCTATGGCAAAACCGGATTGCATCGTGATGCATCCAGGCCCAATGAACCGTGGTGTGGAAATTGATTCCAGTATTGCCGATGGCACCCAGTCAGTGATTCTGCATCAGGTGACCAACGGTATTGCAGTACGTATGGCGGTATTGGCTCTGGCAATGCAAGGTCAGTTGCAAGAAAAAGGTTTGTTAGAAGCGGTTGCGGGATAAGGGAAAGTCATGAGTATTGTAAAAATTGAAAATGTACGTGTCTTGGACCCCATCAATAAAACCGACAGCGTACAGACTGTATATATTGAAAATGGCAAACGGGTTGCTGAAACTGCCAACGTAACTGAAACGATTAACGGGCAAGGTAAATGGCTGATGCCAACTATGGTGGATCTGTGCGCGCGTTTACGTGAACCGGGTCAGCAGCAGCATGGGACTTTAAAGTCTGAAGGCAAAGCTGCCCGTGAAAACGGTATTCTGCATGTGTTTACCCCACCAGACTCAAAACCGATCGTACAAGACAATGGTGCTTTAATTCATGGTCTGGTGGAAAAAGCCATGCTGGATGGTGGCATTTATTTGCAGGTGATTGGTGCACAAACGCAAGGTTTGAAAGGCAATCAACCTGCCAATATGGCGAGTCTGAAAAAGGGTGGCTGTACTGCAGTTTCCAATGCCAATGCACCGTTTGCCGATGATGATGTAGTGATTCGTACCCTGGAGTATGCTGCTGGGCTGAATATGACCGTCGTGTTCTATGCGGAAGAACCACAAATTGCCAAAGACGGTTGTGTGCATGAAGGCTTTATTGCTTCACGTCAGGGCTTGCCGATGATTCCAGCTTTGGCTGAAACCGTTGCGATTGCAAAATATCTGCTGATGATTGAAGCGACTAAAGTCCGTGCTCACTTCGGCTTATTGTCTTGCGGTGCTTCTGTGGAACTGATTCGTATTGCAAAAGAAAAAGGTTTGCCAGTAACTTGTGATGTGGCTATGCACCAGTTACATCTGACCGATCAGCTGATTGATGGCTTCAATTCACTTGCTCATGTACGTCCGCCTTTACGTTCCGAGCAAGACAAGAACTTGCTGCGTCAGGGTGTGAAAGATGGCATCATTGATGCGATTACGACTCACCATGAACCACTGAGCAGTTCTGCAAAAATGGCGCCATTTGCTGAAACCCAACCAGGTTTTACTGCATTTGATACATTTGTACCTTTTGGTATTCAACTCATCAATGAAGGTTTATTTGAGCCTTTGGAGTGGGTGGAAAAAGTTACCGTTGCACCGGCAAAAGTAGCAAACATGCTAGAACGCTGGACTGAAGAAGCGGGCTGGGCTTTGCTTGATCCTCAACTTGAGTGGACAGTCAGCAAAGAAAGCATCGTGTCTCAAGGTAAAAATACCCCGCTGATTAACCAGAAAGTGGTGGGTAAAGTGATTAAAACTTTTGCGGCTTAAGCGATTAGATTGAATGTAAAATTTAAGAAAGTCAGCTTCGGCTGGCTTTTTTATTATTGAAAAATAATAGTATTCAAATAATACAATTTATTACACTGACTAAAAAATGAACGAATAGACTAAAAAAGGACATGATAAAAAGACAATAAGAGGAATAAGCCATGAATCTTAATTTGATTGATTTATTAAAGCAGAAAGTATCTGCAACGGTTTTGGAGGGTGAAACCGAATACCTGAGTGAGAAAAGTCAGGCCTTAAGCAGTTTTATCCCCATTTTGTTATCTATCTTTAAATCTAAACCAGAGTTTATTATAAATTTACAGAATCAATTAAATCCAAGACTGGGCGATATCTTTATCATCAACCCCTCTTTAAAGCAGGAATTTTTGCAACAGATTTCAGGCACGGTGCCGACTAAAACAATCGAATCAACGCTCAATCGTTCTATAGCACCAACTTTGAGAGTACTGGAAGATGAGGCTGGATCTTCCGAACCTAGTGCCATTACCCATCTTATTGCAAGCCATTGGCCCGCAGTATTCAGTGCTTTGCCACATTGGGCTCCCGCACTCCTCAGCGCTTTAGGGATGGATACTGCATCGGGGCAAACTTTACATCAAGTGCCCCCCGTTGACCCTTATCAGGTCATTGAGGAAAAAAAGAAATCAGGTTTTTTAATTCCCTTGATTGTTTTCCTTATTTTAGCTGCGCTATTGGCATTTATTTTTAAGTCGTGTTCAGATAAAAAAGAAAGTACTCCAGCCAGTGGTATACCTGCTGAAACAGCGAGTAGTGAACCGGCAAAATTGCAACTCAGTACCGGTTCGACAGGAGATTTAATCACATGTCAGCTCTATTCCGGTAATGCAAATTATATTGATATTTTACAACAAGAAATTAAACAGATTTTTAATCACAATATCGGTTGTGGTGTAGAAAACAATAGCCGTTATCATTCAGAATTTATCGATCAGGATGTCATTCCAAGCGTATTGAAACTGGTCAAAGGTGTACCTAATGTCTCATTAACCTGGATGGGAGATCAGCTCTTCATTCAGACTGCTCATCCGGCGGATGCTGAACAGCTTGCAGCTCAAATTCGTCCCCTAACGAAAAACATGACTGTACTGACTCCGGCTGGACTGCAGAGTGCATCAGCAGTTGTAGATCCCAATACTGCCATTGCTACCGGTAATAGCAATGCAGAACAAGCATTGGCGGAAATTAATCCAGAGCAGATTCGTGCACTGGATATTGCAACCGCACTGAATATGCAGATTATCAATTTTGCTACCGCAAGTGCCGAGATTCCAGATGCCAATAAATCGATTCTGGATCAGGCTTCTGCCTTGATTAAACGCGCCACAGGTCCATTTAACTGTTAAAGGGCATACAGATGCCGTGGGGAATGCAGAGGTGAATAAAGCATTATCGCAAAAACGTGCTCAAGCCGTTGTGGATTACCTAGTCAAACAAGGCGTTGATCCTGCGCAGTTGCAGGCGGTGGGTTATGGTTCACAGCAACCTGTAGCAGATAATGCAACGCCTGAAGGACAATTTAAAAATCGCCGTATTGAGTTTGAAGTATTAAATACCGAAACAGGTGTGGTGCGTGAAGTGGATGAGCAGGGTGTCAATAAGCAGTAATAAGTGAAAGGTCAACTTTATCTCGGTTTAAAAAAAGTACACTTATCCATACATATTGAATTGCAATTAAATAAAAGGACGAATTGATTCGTCCTTTTATTATTGGCATGCTTGTACAGAATTGTAAAACGTGAACTTAGGTATGCGAATTAGTTTTATTGGTGCGGGACGCGTGGCGCATCATCTGGCTGCTGTTTTAAGCCAAAATCATCAAATTGTACAGATCTATAGCCGGACTTTAGAACATGCCCAGACTTTGGCAAGTCAGGTCACTGCACAGGCAATAGTCAATATTGCAGAACTTCAAGCAGATGTGGATTTGGTGATTATTGCAGTGAGCGATCAAGTAATTGCTGAGGTCATTCAACAGGTGCATGCACAATTAGCCGATGTCTTGATTGTGCATACCTCAGGCAGTACCGATATTCAAGTTCTGGCAGAGGTTCATCCACGTGCCGGAGTATTTTATCCTTTACAAACTTTTAGCCTGGCCCGAGAAGTAGATTGGCAGGCCACGCCATTGTTTGTGGAAGCAGTCCAGCAGAATGATCTGGCGCAATTGACCAATCTAGCAAATAGCTTAAGTTCACGAGTCTATCAATATTCATCGGCGCAACGTTTAAGCCTGCATTTGGCGGCTGTATTTGCCTGTAATTTCAGCAATTATTGTTATGACATGGCGAAGCAGGTGGTCGATGCACAGCAAGTCGATTTCTCGCTGCTTTACCCGTTAATTTTGGAAACCGCCCATAAAGCTGTACAGCATGACCCTAAGCAGATGCAGACCGGGCCTGCAATGCGGGGAGATCAAAATATCCTGAATATGCATCAACAGATGCTGGATGATGCCAAACGGGAAGATTTGAAAAATATTTACAATCTGATGAGCCAACAGATTTTGCAATCGCATCATCCTGATGAGTCACTTAAACTTAAATAAATTCAGGTCATGCATTGTAAAGGGAGGCACTTATGGCAAAGGATTTTAATAGCCAGTATGTGGTAGACGGTTATGATTTACACATCCGGAAGCTCATTCCTGGTTATGAAGTGGTACATCAGCAAATTACGGCTTTATTAAAAACTTATGTGGATGAGTATGCACATGTGCTGATTGTCGGTTGTGGTACCGGCTATGAGCTGGGTCATCTGGTCCAGTTGTTTCCTGAATGGACTTTTACCGCAACAGAGTTGTCGCAAAACATGCTGGATAAAGCCAAACATCATATCCACGCCTTAAATGCATTGCATCGGGTGGAGTTTGTATTGGGTGATGTAGACCAGTTAAAAACGGACCAGTCTTACGATGCGGCACTGTCCATTCTGGTTACGCATTTTGTGGCTTATCTAGAGAAGCCCAAGTTCTTTAAAGCCATTTCCTCACGTTTAAAATCTCAAGGCATATTCATCACTTTTGACTTGACCAAAATCAAGTCGGAGCAGGAGTTGCAGACCCTCAAATATCTATGTGAGGCCAATGGCTTAACGCCTTCACAGGCTGCGGTCATGCTGGAGCGTCTAGAAGATGATTTTTATCCGTTATCGAAGCAGGAAACTTTTGAACAACTGAAAGCGAGTGGTTTTGAAGCTGTGCAGGGGTTTACCCAGATTTTGTTCTATCAAGGTTATATGGCGATAAAAGCTTAAACTTTGAGTATAAAAAATGGCTCATTGATATGAGCCATTTTTATGCTGTCAATTAAGGTTATTTGATTTTCTTGAACAGAAAATCATTGATTTTATGACCTTCCTCTAAGCCGCGACGCTCAAACTTGGTTTGCGGACGCCATTCCGGGCGAGGGTAGCTGTTGCCTTTGCCTGCCATATTTTCAAGATTTGGACGGTTATCCAAAACGTCGAGCATCCATTCAGCATAGGGTTCCCAATCCGTTGCTGAGTGGAAAGTACCGCCCATTTCCAGTTTCTGTTCAACCAGTGGCATACGGTCATGCGATACAAAGCGACGTTTGAAATGACGTTTCTTTTGCCATGGATCAGGGAAATACAGCTGGATCGCGTTAATGCTGTTGTCAGGCATTTCACGCAGTACCTGAATGGCATCGGCATCAAGCAAACGTAGATTGGTTAAGCCTGCCATACCCGCTTCATACACACATTGCGCAATACCCGGAACATGCACTTCAATACCGACATAGTTACGCTCAGGGTTGGCTTTCGCCATCAGCACCAGTGAACGTCCCATACCGAAACCGATTTCTACAGTAAGCGGACGTTCTGGATGTTCAAACTGCTGACGTAAATCACCCACCGGATATTCCAAAATTAGGTGACCATATTGTTCAAGCGCAGTACGTTGAGAGGTATTCAGCGGAGATGAACGACGCATAAAAGTGACAATTTCGCGATGTTCATTCAAGTTGTCCAGCTCTACGACTTGCTGGTCTAATGGATCGTTCGACATAATTTTGGCAAATGTAAAAAATACGAATGCGGTATTTTAAGTCCTGAGCCTGACAAGTCAAACTTTTCTCGGTTTTTTCGGTCGCTAAAAGTAGCTTTAAAAATAAAAGAACCCGAAAGCTGTTTATCTTTTATGAAGATTGATTGTATTGATCAATCAAGGTGCTGCTGGCTTCGTTCAAGCCTATCACTTCAACTTCAATATTTTGATCTTTAAATTTCTGCACCACGTTATTCAGCATATTCACTGAAGTAATATCCCAAACATGGGCATGACTCAGATCGATCACAACTTTGGAAATATTTTCTTTAAAGTCAAAAAACTGGAAGAATTTTTCTGAACTGCTAAAGAAGATTTGCCCGGTAATCACATAGTGGCGTTGCTGATTGTGCAAGGTCGATTGTACTTTCACTTCACTTTCCAGCTTGTTGATAATGAACAGTGCAGACAGCAGTACACCAGTCAACACGCCCAAAGCCAGGTTATGTGTTGCCAGTACCACAATCACCACAGTAATCATCACCACATTAAATGCGGCAGGATGCTGACGGAACTGTTTAACCGAGTCCCATTGGAAAGTGGTGAAGGCTACCATCACCATAATCGCCACCAATGCTGCCATGGGCACATAAGCCAGCCAGTCTTTAAAAAAAACAACCAGACAAAGCAAGAATACGCCAGCCACTAAAGTTGACAGTCGGGTACGTGCACCTGAAGATACGTTAATAATCGACTGGCCGATCATGGCACAACCAGCCATACCGCCCATAAAACCGCTGACAATATTGGCAATTCCTTGGCCACGACATTCTTGATGGCGGTCAGCCTCCGTTCCGGTGACTTCATTAATCACCGTGGTGGTCATCATGGTTTCCAGTAAACCGACCGTAGCAAGGGTGATGGAATAAGGAAAGATGATCTGTAGTGTTTCAAAGTTCAGCGGAATGTCTGGAATCAGGAAAATTGGCAAAGTATCGGGGAACTGTCCCAAATCACTGACAGTACGCATGTCGGCACCCAAAAATACTGCTAAAGCACTCAGCACAACAATACAGACTAAAGGAGAGGGAATGGTTTTGCCAATTTTGGGCAGATAAGGAAACAGGTAAATAATGCCTAGTCCCAGCACCATAAATAAATAGCCTAAGCTATCCATTTTATTAATTTCCGGCAGTTGTGCGGCAAAAATCAAAATGGCGAGAGCATTTAAAAAACCATACACCACAGACTGCGAGACAAAGCGCATCAGTTTTGCGACTTTAAAATAGCCTGCAATGACTTGAATGATGCCGGTTAAAATCGTCGCTGCCAGTAAATATTGCAGTCCATAATCTTTCACTAAGGTAATCATTAGCAAGGCCAGGGCACCTGTAGCCGCAGAAATCATGGCAGGACGACCGCCAAAGAAAGCAATCGTTACCGCTATACAGAAAGAGGCATATAAGCCTACTTGCGGGTCAACACCAGCGATAGCCGAAAAAGCAATAGATTCGGGAATTAAGGCTAAACCGACCACCAATCCGGCCAACACATCGCTACGGATATTGGAAAACCATTGTTCTTTTTTAAGGTTAATCACACGAATTGATTTCATCAAATTTTAAAGGTGCGTATGGTAAAACAAGTTCAGTCAAAAAAGCATATGAATTTGACTTGAAAATATGCGAAATTTAGACAATATTCAGAAGGTAAATGATTTTTATATATTTACGCTTTTTTGCAATTTACAGGTTTGATCACTTGAAAGTTTGTTAGAAGCCATTTAAAACAGTGAATAGACATATAACAAGGATCAGGTATGAAGCTTTATTATTCTCCAGGTGCATGCTCTTTAGCGTCTCACATTATTTTGAATGAAATTAATGTAGATTTTGACTTGGAACGCGTTGATTTAAAAACACACAAGACAGAAAAAGGGGCTGATTATTACGAGATTAATCCTAAAGGTTATGTTCCAGCTCTAGAAATTAATCCAGGTTTGATCCTTACTGAAAACGTTGCCATTTTACCTTTCCTTGCTCAGCACGACCCTAAACAAGATTTGATTCCGCCATCCGGGCTAGGACGTGCCAAAGTTCTCGAATGGTTGGGATATTTAAACTCAGAATTACATGATGCTTATGCGGTTTTCTTTGGTGCTCCCTTGGAGAAAGAAGCAAAAGAAAAAGCTTATGCAGAAATCGATCGTTTATTGACTTATATCGATAAAGTGATTGGCGAGTCGGATAATGATTATCTGGTGGATGATAACTTTGGCCCGGCAGATGCGTATCTATTCGTATTAACCAACTGGTCGAATGGTATTGAACATGACTTAATGCCGTACAAGAATATTGTTGCCTTGCGGAATAAAGTCGCAGAACGTCAGTCAGTACAGATTGCCATGCGGGATGAAGGTCTCATTCCTTAATTCTATAGAGTGATTTGAAAAGCACCTGCGGGTGCTTTTTTTTAGGTTTAAAGATTGGTTGGATGTAAAATGATCTATGGTTTTATTGTTGATTTTTTATTAATAGTATTTTGCAAATTCATGAATTTTTATCAATAAGATATTTGAATATATTGGCCTTATGAAAATGTATGATTTAAGGCGAATAAATGAGTAATATCCTGATTGTGAATGGTGCCAAGCATTTTGCACACTCGAATGGTGAGTTAAATGACACCTTGACTGAATTGGCAAATGCTGTGCTTGGTGAACTGGGGCATAGCGTTAAAATTTCCCGTGCCGATAGCGACTATGAAATTCAGCAGGAAATTCAAAAATATGTCTGGGCCGATATCATTATCTATCAAATGCCGGGATGGTGGATGGGTGCGTCGTGGACAGTAAAAAAATATATGGATGATATTTTTACGGCAGGTCATGGCATTTTATATGCCAGCGATGGCCGATCACGTTCGGATGCATCGAAAAAATATGGTTCAGGTGGCCTCATCCACGATAAAAAGTATATGTTATCGTTAACCTGGAATGCGCCCATCGAAGCATTTAATGATCCTGAGCAATTTTTTCATGGCGTTGGCGTTGATGGTGTTTATCTGCCATTTCATAAAGCCAATCAATTTTTAGGAATGAAAAGTTTAGACACCTTCATCGTAAATGATGTGATAAAAATGCCCAATGTCGCTCAGTACGAACATGACTATCGTCAACATCTGATGGATATTTTTGCCTAAGGGCTTAGTCAGTTAAGTACATTTTTCTTGACATATAAAAAAGGACTCCTCTGAGCATTGCTGTCCCACAATTTTTCACAAGAGGAAGCTCATTTGAGCTTCCTCTTGTTTTATGGGTATTTTATCGGGTGAAAATAAAGCTTTTAAAGTTCTTCTTTC
>NZ_JBIQOC010000150.1:0-451 GCF_044130295.1 Acinetobacter uliginosus
GCGAGATGTTATAAGTCTCGGCAAGTTGTGTGCAGCTAATAGAGTTCGGTTCTGTCATGAGAAAGCCCATATAAATGGGTAGAGTACAAGTTGCTGTAGAAGCATGTTTAATTCGTCTGATCACAGATACTTTATAAAGTATTTTAATACTTTTTTGAATCCGTCAATGCGTAAGTCCTAGATTCATTAAATGTTTTGCAGAAATCGTCCAAAATACAAAATAATTCGGTAATATGATCCATCGAGAAGCCTTGTTTTATAACATTTTGTATTGAGAACCAATATGTTATAAATTCAGGGCTTTTTTTCTACTCTTTTTTATATCGAACTCAGGTTAATTATAATAATTACAGATAGTTATATATTTATCTAATCTGATTTATTACCTTATGATGGCTTGTCAAAACAATAATTTACTGACTAATCAAATGAAAGTAATCGTGCATCACGA
>NZ_JBIQOC010000151.1:0-3699 GCF_044130295.1 Acinetobacter uliginosus
ATTATAATAATTACAGATAGTTATATATTTATCTAATCTGATTTATTACCTTATGATGGCTTGTCAAAACAATAATTTACTGACTAATCAAATGAAAGTAATCGTGCATCACGACTTCTCTCTCAGCGCTTCAACAAAATTAAGGACAGAAATCAAGCCATTCAGCGTTTCAATTTGATAGGTGGGCTACCTCTCTTAAAAAACTCTTCATCCAAGCCTTATCACCAGTCAAAGCATACAAAACCTGATATAGACGAATCGGCAATAGTGCTAATTTACCCTGTTTAGAGTTTGGATCTAATTCAGGCTGATTTTGCAATTGAGTTATTGCTACGACATCCATACCTAGCATTCTTGCAAGCTGAGACCGACTAAGATGGAGTTGTTCAGCAGCCCGAAGTACCGCTTTTCCCAACACAACATCTGATGTAGTCTGCTGTGCTAATAACGTCATAACATCACCTCAAGCTCTATATTTTAATCGATCAAGCCTTAAATCTAACAATACCATACCAACTGAAGCATTAAAGTCTTTCAATAACGTAGCGTACTGCCAACAATCTCAATGGGATTCAAAGTAAATTATAAATATCCTAAAATTGATTTGTTCCTTGAACTTCGCTTGTTTGAAATATTTTAGCGCCTTAGTTTCAGCAAAATAAATTGCAGCAAACAATCGTCGATCTTTAAAAACAATAGCCGATGAAGCATGTAAACTAGATGCAGACCTACCTTCATATTACAAAGCTTTGTCTATTTTCAATAAATAAGGAGCTGAATAATGTTCAAAATTAGCTTGGAATTTTGGGTAATCATGTTTTAACAATGCTTGAAGTTCTGTTTGGATTTTTTGATTAGAAGCAATTTGAGGAACTGTCGAAATATCTGAATATTGAATCAAGTCTAATTCTTGTGCATGGCTAAACGAGGAGAGTATCAAAAGAAGGCTGAAGTAATATCTATGCTTCATAGTTGGCTTATTATTTATGATCTACTTTAATGATGTCCATATCGACTAACTTATGGATTGTTCATTTTATATGGACACTTATGGAGTATCAATAAGAGTAAAACCCTTTTGCATAGATTTCATAACATTTTCCACAAATGTTTTTGTTTATTTATAAGCTTTGTAAGCTAATTTATATTTAGCACTAACTGTGCCAAAACTGATTATAATAAAATTGACAGAAAAAACAGCACTTTAAAAAAATAAAATTGTTACAACGTAGTTTTAATGTTTTTTTAGTAAAAAAGTGACACTTTGTGTCACTAATCCACCTATTTTCTAACCCAAAATAATGGGATTATTCCCCAATTCATTATTTTGCTCTTGAATGGATTGAGCATAAAATTGATTAAGCACTTCACCGATATTCATCACACCTGTTATGACAGCCACTTTAAACTGTTCCTGAGCCAACTGAGCAACCATATTTTTACAGATTTCATCCCAGATTATTTGCTGAGTGGCGGTTTTTATCCCTCGATCAATTACAATTTCAACTTTTCTTTCACATAAATTGATGTAAAGAAGTACACCACTATTATATTCAGTATCCCATACCCCAAGTTCTGCAAACAGCTGGCGAGCACGCATGCGAGTATTTTGAAAATAGGCCTGATTTACAGGAAGATGACCTTCTATTACGACTTGGATTTCGCCCACATGATCATGTTCGGCCTCGGCGACCGCCTGAGCGATCGCTGCCTGATCCTGTTTGGAAAAATAGCGTTTGGTTGCAGGCATATATAAAAAATGCTTTAACCAGCGCTTAAAACTGGGTTGATTTACTTCTTCTGTTTTAGGTTGGGTGACAATCTCTGTCGTATCTGTTGTTACCATGATCCTGATGCTCCTCCTCCACCAAAGCCGCCACCGCCGCCACTAAATCCACCGCCACCGAAACCACCTCCTCCTCTACCACCCCCACGACCGGCAGATGAAAGTACAAGCTGAAAAATGGTTTGTGCAATTGCAGTGATGAGTAAAAAGAAGATGCCTATTCCAATCAACAAACTGGTAATTAAGCCAGCCCCATTGACCAGTCCAGCCACCGTACCCGCAACAGCTGCTGTAGAAGCACTGAGAGGCTTACCCACAATAAATGAACCAATAATCCCCGCAATTAAAATAAATAAGGCGGTACTCAAGGTTTTCTGTTTTGCTTGCTGTTCATGCAAGGCTTTTTCTTGCCGTTCTTTCAACTCCTGGGCTGCATTGGCTGCAACCTCAGGGTCCATATTTAAGATCCGTTCAATCTCTGCAAGTCCAGCATCAATGCCTTGGGCATATTGGGCCTGTTTAAAATAAGGAGTGATTTGATTTCGAATGATTCGGCTTACCACAATATCAGGCAGCACGCCTTCCAGACCATAGCCAGTTAAAATCTGGATACGCCGATCATTCACCGCAATCGCCATGAGTAGACCATTATCCTGTTTTGCAGAGCCAAGTTGCCATTTTTCAGCCACCCGCATGGCAAAATCAAAAATATCTTCCTGACCTGTGGTCGGGACAATCACCACACCAATTTGCGCCTTACCCTGTTCATGCAGCTTGAAAATCCGTTGGCTGATCTCTTGCTTTTCACCCGCACTAAGTA
The DNA here is from genome assembly GCF_044130295.1 of Acinetobacter uliginosus. NCBI lineage: Bacteria > Pseudomonadati > Pseudomonadota > Gammaproteobacteria > Moraxellales > Moraxellaceae > Acinetobacter > Acinetobacter uliginosus. Next base: position 2,607 of record NZ_JBIQOC010000151.1, read on the forward strand.
AATTGGCCTGATCCACAACCGGCTCATTTAAAGTCGGCAGTCCACGAATAGACTCGCCTTCTGCCATATCATTGGCAATTTGCGGCTGTTTTAGTTTTGGCTGTGCTGACGGCTGTTGCTGGGTTTGTTGTTGCTCCTGAATGATCTTCCCTGCAATGACAGCATCTTCATTATCCGTGGCTGCTGCCTCTGCACTTAAAGCGAATGAACTGCACAATATTGCACACCACAAAACCAGCAGTTGCAAAACAATCGCAAGAGAGCTTTTCTTTTCTGGAGCAGACATAAGCGCATCCTTTTCTATATAGCCACCCGATTAATCAAATGTTACCTTCGGCGCTGTTTGTGCACCCTGTTCAGCACTGAAATTCGGTTTTGGATTCATGCCAATCACTTTAGCCGTCATGACTTGCGGGAACTGGCGTGAATAGGCATTAAAGTCTTGAACCGAGGCAATATAACGGTTACGTGCCACTGCAATGCGGTTTTCAGTCCCTTCCAACTGTACTTGTAAATCACGGAACTGCTCATTCGCCTTTAAGTCCGGATAATTTTCAGATACCGCAATTAAACGCGACAATGCACTGGTCATCTGGGCCTGTGCTTCCTGATATTTCTGGAATAAAGCAGGATCTTCCAGCACTTGTTTATCCACTTTTAGCCCTGCAACATTGGCGCGTGCCTGAGTGACTTCTGTTAAGACCTGTTCTTCATGTTTGGCATAACCTTTTACCACATTCACCAGATTGGGTACCAAATCTGCACGGCGTTGATACTGGTTCTGCACTTCAGCCCAGGAAGCCGTTACCGCTTCATCCTTCACCTGTAAAGTATTATAGCCACAGCCGGTTAAGCTTAGCGTGCTTGCCAGCACCACTGTCGCTGCGGTTTTTCTGATAAAATTCATTGTGCTATTCCTCTATTATTTATTTGTATTTGTTTAAATATTTTTATTGTAAACATATTTGGCTATAGTTTTGTTTAATTTATTTCTCTGTACACGACAAATTTCATAGGATCCTTGTCCTATCAGGCTTTTTCTTTCTTAAAATTGCTAGCACTTTCTTAAATTCTTCTTTTTTTCCAAAACCAA
>NZ_JBIQOC010000153.1:0-312 GCF_044130295.1 Acinetobacter uliginosus
TATTACATTAAAGCGTACGGAAAATCAGAAACATTGACTTATTGATAAGCTGGGGACTTAGCTTAGTTGGTAGAGCGCCTGCTTTGCACGCAGGAGGTCAGGAGTTCGACTCTCCTAGTCTCCACCATGTATCTTCGGATGCATAATAAGCAAACGGTTAGATAGCTTATAGAGCTTAGTAAGAAAGCGGCGTATAATGCGCGGCATTGTTATTAACCTCTGTGAATTATCACAGTTTCCTGACCTGACGAAGGCTGGAAAAATCATTAACAGAATATATTTGAGTTGAAATAAATTGTTCATACTCGTTTT
>NZ_JBIQOC010000154.1:0-440 GCF_044130295.1 Acinetobacter uliginosus
AGTAAGCAAACGGTTAGATAGCTTATAGAGCTTAGTAAGAAAGCGGCGTATAATGCGCGGCATTGTTATTAACCTCTGTAATTTATCACAGTTTCCTGACCTGACGAAGGCTGGAAAAATCATTAACAGAATATATTTGAGTTGAAATAAATTGTTCATACTCGTTTTATCCAACACTAACAGTGATTTATTACTGCGATGTGAAGGAGAGAATGAGTTACTAGCGATTAAACTGAATCAAGCGTTTTGGTATATGAATCTAATTGAAGCTGTACGGTGCTTAAATGCACAAGACGCCAACTGTATGAGAGTGATGAGAAATCATCATAATCTGTTGCTTATCCTACTTGTAGGGATAAACGACTGTTTGGGGTTGTATAGTCAAGTAATTAAGTGCATGTGGTGGATGCCTTGGCAGTCAGAGGCGATGAAAGACGTAA
>NZ_JBIQOC010000155.1:0-300 GCF_044130295.1 Acinetobacter uliginosus
GAAATCGACATTAGCAGTCATTTATGACTGGTTGATGAAGATTAAGAAATGAGTTACTAGCGATTAAACTGAATCAAGCGTTTTGGTATATGAATCTAATTGAAGCTGTACAGTGCTTAAGTGCACAAACGCCAACTGTATGAGAGTGATGAGAAATCATCATAATCTGTTGCTCATCCTACTTGTAGGGATGGACGACTGTTTGGGGTTGTATAGTCAAGTAATTAAGTGCATGTGGTGGATGCCTTGGCAGTCAGAGGCGATGAAAGACGTAATAGCCTGCGATAAGCTCCGGGGAGG
>NZ_JBIQOC010000156.1:0-798 GCF_044130295.1 Acinetobacter uliginosus
AAAATCGACATTAGCAGTCATTTATGACTGGTTGATGAAGATCAAGAAATGAGTTACTAGCGATTAAACTGAATCAAGCGTTTTGGTATATGAATCTAATTGAAGCTGTACAGTGCTTAAGTGCACAAACGCCAACTGTAAGAGAATGATGAGAAATCATCATAATCTGTTGCTTATCCTACTTGTAGGGATAAACGACTGTTTGGGGTTGTATAGTCAAGTAATTAAGTGCATGTGGTGGATGCCTTGGCAGTCAGAGGCGATGAAAGACGTAATAGCCTGCGATAAGCTCCGGGGAGGCGGCAAATATCCTGTGATCCGGAGATTTCTGAATGGGGAAACCCACTTACCATAAGGTAGGTATCGCAACATGAATACATAGTGTTGCGAGGCGAACGAGGGGAAGTGAAACATCTCAGTACCCTTAGGAAAAGAAATCAATTGAGATTCCCTCAGTAGCGGCGAGCGAACGGGGAAAAGCCCATTAAGTCATATAAGCTTTAGTGGAATGCTCTGGGAAGTGCAACCATAGTAGGTGATAGTCCTGTACACGAAAGGGCTTATATGATGATGTCGAGTAGGGTGAGGCACGTGAAACCTTGTCTGAATATGGGGGGACCATCCTCCAAGGCTAAATACTCCTGACTGACCGATAGTGAACCAGTACCGTGAGGGAAAGGCGAAAAGAACCCCTGTGAGGGGAGTGAAATAGATCCTGAAACCGCATGCATACAAGCAGTGGGAGCCGACTTGTTCGGTGACTGCGTACCTTTTGTATAATGGGTCAGCGACTTATAT
>NZ_JBIQOC010000157.1:0-1042 GCF_044130295.1 Acinetobacter uliginosus
CCCCTGTGAGGGGAGTGAAATAGATCCTGAAACCGCATGCATACAAGCAGTGGGAGCCGACTTGTTCGGTGACTGCGTACCTTTTGTATAATGGGTCAGCGACTTATATTCAGTAGCAAGGTTAACCGAATAGGGGAGCCGTAGAGAAATCGAGTCTTAATAGGGCGTTTAGTTGCTGGGTATAGACCCGAAACCGGGTGATCTATCCATGAGCAGGTTGAAGGTTAGGTAACACTGACTGGAGGACCGAACCCACTGTCGTTGAAAAGCCAGGGGATGACTTGTGGATAGGGGTGAAAGGCTAATCAAACTCGGTGATAGCTGGTTCTCCCCGAAAGCTATTTAGGTAGCGCCTCGGACGAATACCATTGGGGGTAGAGCACTGTTTCGGCTAGGGGGTCATCCCGACTTACCAAACCGATGCAAACTCCGAATACCAATGAGTACTATCCGGGAGACAGACTGCGGGTGCTAACGTCCGTAGTCAAGAGGAAAACAATCCAGACCGCCAGCTAAGGCCCCAAAATCATAGTTAAGTGGGAAACGATGTGGGAAGGCATAGACAGCTAGGAGGTTGGCTTAGAAGCAGCCACCCTTTAAAGAAAGCGTAATAGCTCACTAGTCGAGTCGGCCTGCGCGGAAGATGTAACGGGGCTAAAACTATGTGCCGAAGCTGCGGATGTATACTTTGTATACGTGGTAGGGGAGCGTTCTGTAAGCCGATGAAGGTGGATTGAGAAGTCTGCTGGAGGTATCAGAAGTGCGAATGCTGACGTGAGTAACGACAAAGCGGGTGAAAAACCCGCTCGCTGAAAGACCAAGGGTTCCAGTCCAACGTTAATCGGGGCTGGGTGAGTCGACCCCTAAGGCGAGGCCGAAAGGCGTAGTCGATGGGAAATTGGTTAATATTCCAATACTTCAGTGTAATGCGATGAGAGGACGGAGAAGGTTAAGTCAGCCTGGCGTTGGTTGTCCAGGTGGAAGGAAGTAGGCATGCATCTTAGGCAAATCCGGGGTGCTCTATGCTGAGATCTGATAGCAA
>NZ_JBIQOC010000158.1:0-3791 GCF_044130295.1 Acinetobacter uliginosus
CTATAAAAGTGTCTAAGGCCATAAACATAATGTCCATTTAATAAATAATGGACACTATCGGGATATTGAGAAAATAAGAAAAGTGGGGTTCAGCGGACGCTTACAGTGAAGAAGATATTTCAACTGGAAGGGAATAATATATTCATACAGTCAACCTTGTACGCATTTGCTCACATTAATTACGGCCCTTTGCGCCTATACGGTCTCAAACTTATTTCTTATGATGGGGACATAGAGAGCTGGATGCTCTAGATAACAATAAGAAAATACAGTACAAGGACTGTGAGGTACGACAGGAGTTATACCGAGCTAACCAAATATGAAAAACCCTAGCAGGATGCCGGGGTTTTTTATTGCTTATTTTTTTAAGTAATTTAGGCAATTACACTCTTCTGGATACGCATAAATATAGTAACTAGTTAATGGTATCTAATGGGTTTTGATTGATGAATTTAATTAGCGTATCCTGTATAAATTCTTCTATCTCCATTCCTTGTTCTTTAAGTACTTTTTCAGTATTTTTAATTGTTTCTTGGTCAAGTTCAAATGAAATTTCTGAGGATGTTGCCATTAATAAATCATAGTTATTTTCTATGATATTTCTAAAGGTTTCATCTACATTACTTTTTGAGGGTACATTGAAAGACAGTCGAAGAGAACTATTGATAATTTCAACATACGTATATCCGATATATTCTGTACTTTTTCCAACAAATCCTAAATGCTTCATAATGATTCTTAAACTTAGTGGTAGCAATTTTATGATACCCGAATCACTGATAAGAAAATATTCACAACAAGATGATTAGAACCATTTAGTAAGTCATTATACCAACCAAGACTAAATCCATGATTCGGGTTATTTTAACGAGGAAATATTACGTAACAACCATAAGTTACGTAACTTAAATAAGTTATTACGAAAGTTGTTGATTAACAATTTCTTTAATTTCTTCAGAGCTTTTTGAAGCCAAATTTTCTAATGCAATTCTAACGATACTTGATCTACTAACACGAGCATTTTGACTTTTAACTACCAGTTCATCAATTAACTGATTAACTTCATCATTCAAAGAAAATGTACATCTAACAAATTTTTTCTCTTTGGTTTCTAAAGCTCTTACCCTTTTTTCAGCCCCAGATATGAATACTTCTGCTAACTGATCTTCTGGAGATATTTCAACTTTCTTTTTTAAACCGTTTAATCCAGCCATGATTAAATTCCTAAAAATTCATTAGCTATATTTTTAATCTCTGCTTTTGCTTTTTGATCACTATTTACTTCAAAAACAGAAAGGCCATTTTCATCAGCGTCATCATAGACATTTCTATTAGTCGTAATTGCATTTAACGCATTTATACCAAATGATTTACATGCATCTTTCGCATCTAAAATTCTTTGAACTTGTGATGGTAACGTTGGACATTGTGTAATAATTGCTCTTGCAATAAGATCTGGATTGACGGTTTTAGCTAATTTTAAAACTTGTTCCATATGTGCTAATGTTTTTAAATCCCTTCGTTTTGGTCTAAAAGGTAATAACATATGAGTAGCTATTGTCATTGCAGAACGTAAAGCTTCTGAATCTTGCCCACCAGCATCAATTACAATATCCTGATATCTACCTTGCAGATCTTTGAGAACTGAGCGGATATTGCCAGAAGCTTGAACTGAAGGAATATCTTTTAAATCATCATTATCATCACGTTCTTTTATCCAATCAGTTGTTGTTCCTTGAGGATCTGCATCTAATAAAAGGACATCCCTATTTTTTGTTTGAAGGTATACTGCTAAATTTTGAGATAAGCAGCTTTTTCCAGCACCACCTTTTTCACCACCAACTAATATAATCATATTTTATGTAAGTTACGTAAGTTTAATAATTTAAGTAATGTAAAATGATTTCATGTAAAAATCAACTATCGTGATAAAAAAATAATTTAAAAGTTATCCACAAGTAAGGTTCTTTTTTATTATTTTATATATATTTTAAGTTTATTATTTATATAGCAGCTGTAACTATTGATATCAGCGGAATACAAAGAATTAAAGTGGACGGATTCCTACCAATAAGTGGACGGATTCCTACCAATAAGTGGACGGATTCCTTTATATAAAAGGACAGATTCCTTTATATAAGAGGACAGATTCCTTACATAAATGGACAAATTCCTTTCAAAAAAAACACTTCCATTTATGGACGTTAAGTAGTATTGTCCATATATTGGTAATCAAATTTTTTAGCACTAACATATGAGCAATGTAATCTATAAAGATAATAATTTAATTGAAGCTTCCTATGCACTAAATCTTTCAGAACAAAGATTAATTTTAATAGCAATTCTTGCTGCCCGTGAGATTGAAAAAGAATTAACGGCCGAGACTATGTTAACGATTCATGCCTCGGAGTATATGAAACAGTTCAAGCTTGGCCGACAATCAGCATACGAAGCATTACAAGCAGCATGTGATAATTTATTCGAACGTAGGCTTACTTATAAAACAATAGATCCTGTTACAGGAAAAAAAGCAGTTTATAAGAGTCGATGGGTATCCAAAGTAGGTTATGTCAAAGAGGCTGCATGTGTACAGTTGATATTTGCGCCAGATATCCTTCCGCTTTTCATTAAGCTTGAAGAAAAATTTACTAGATATGAACTTAAGCAAATTTCACAACTTACCAGTGTTTACTCTATTCGATTGTACGAGCTTTTAATACGTTGGAGATCCACAGGTAAGCTTTATGTCCCTATAGCAGATCTTAGAGAGAAATTAGGCTTGCTAGAAGATGAATACTCTCAAATGGGAGATTTTAAAAAGCGCGTTCTAAAAGTGGCTATAGAACAAATCAATAAATTTACTGATATTGAAGTTACTTATACCCAGAAAAAAGAAGGTAGGACTATTACTGATATAGAGTTTACTTTTTTTGAAAAAGATACCGTTCTAATACTCAGTGATAGAGCTCCAGAAAATTTATATAAGTTAACAGCAAAGCAAATTTTATATTTTGCGCAAAAACTTTGCGATATTGATGACAATCCAGATTTTGGACGTGCTTTTGGAAAGATAGGCGAAACACAAGAAGATTTTCAGGAAAGAATTGAAGCCGAATTAACAGATCAAGAGAATGTTAAAAAATATTTTTCACATCTATTAAATGTTGGTTATAAACCAAAAAATGGGAAGCAAAAATAGTTACTGGATTACTCACAGTATCCTAAACATGAGATAGCCTTCATTTTGAAGCGGCTCAAATGCTTCTGAGCTCATACCATCCAGATGTGAAGGCGCCTAATTCGATTGTAAAATATTCGATATAATCAAACACATCCGCACAGGCTATTTCTCGTGTTTTATGGCTCATCTTTTTAATATCCTAAAAAAGGGATACAGCAACAGCATATCCCCCAACATGAGCTGTATATTGCGCAAGGTGGCGACTCATACTCTGAACCAAATTATGTTTTTGACAGAATTTCTCCCAGTCCACGCTACTGTATTGTAAGCCGTGATCTGAATATATGATCCAGGTTCATTTGATCTACGTTACTATACAGCCATGGGAAGTGCATCCAAAACGATATTCTTGGTATGAGTGGGTTTTATTGGCCAACCGAGGAATTTTTTCGAATATAAATCAAGAACTCCAGCCAGATATAATCAGCCTTGCCAATTTTATAAATTGCATAACTTATGATGCTTATGCAATCGGGGTGCTGGGTAACCAATTCTGGATCATAAGCAGTTACCTACAGCTGTTTACTCTCATGGAACTCTACAATAGGTC
>NZ_JBIQOC010000159.1:0-3737 GCF_044130295.1 Acinetobacter uliginosus
AAAGCTGCCGACACACAAAGTGACCCAAATTGAAGAATTGCTGCCGCACTGCTGGAAACCTGAATCGAATTAAAAATTGGTATGGGATTCAGCGGACGCTTACAGATTGAGTTGTTGAGCTGTATTGAAAAAAGCTTTTGCTAAAATTGTTTTTTATCAATAATTTGTGCTGAAAATATAGGCATAACAAAAACTCATCTTATTTATGTAAAATCATAATTTTATTCATATTTAGACCGGAAACCCTGTTGATTAGACACACTTTTCCCTGAGGCTGACCATAATAAAATGACGAAGCTTGTCCTTTACGTAGTGCACGCATGACCTCAATTCCCTTAATGGTGGCGTAAGCTGTTTTCATGGATTTAAACCCCAGCGTGGCACGCATGATGCGCTTTAACTTACGGTGATCGCATTCAATCAAGTTATTGTGATATTTAATCTGCCTGTGCTCAAGGGTGGGTGGACATTTACCTTAATGTTTCAGCAATCATAAAGCATGTCCATATGTGGGGGCCTTATCTGTGTTAATCAATAGTGGAATTTTCGATTGCTTCACGTTGTTCAGAATTTTTTCGAGAAACTGATAGGCCGCTTTGGTATTATTGCGTCTGGTTGAAAGGTGAAAATCGATAGTATGACCACGGAGATCAACGGCCCGATACAAATAAGCCCATCGGCTGTTCACTTTCACATAGGTTTCATCAATATGCCATGGACTGAGATCAGTAGGATTACGCCAGTACCAACGTAACCGTTTTTCTATTTCAGGGGCGTAGCGCTGAACTCAACGATAAATCGTAGTGTGATCGACATTGACGCCACATTCGGCCAGCATTTCCTGAAGTTCACGATAGCTGATGCTATATTTACAATATCAGCCAACAGCCCAAAGGATGATCTCACCCTGAAAATGCCGACCATGGAAAGGATTCATGTGCTGCACCTTTAGCTAAAACAGTCTTCAGCTTACCATTCATGGTTATTTGAAACAGTGACAAAAAAAAATCCGTGCATTTATATTTTTATTTGACTAATGTGTCACTTATTGTAAATCAGGCAGAAGAAGTGCGTCATGATCAACGTTGAGCAGATGGCTATAATTCTTGATACTTTGCCAGACCCTGCCTTTATCCTGTCCCGAACAGGAAAATACGTTGCGGTGTTTGGTGGTCGTGATAAGCGCTATTATCACGATGGTTCCGGTCTCGTTGGTCTGTATATTTCAGATTTGATCAAGCCTGATAAGGCCAACTGGTTTCTTGAACAGATTGGCCGGGCGCTGGAATCTGGAAAACTACTCATCGAAGAGTACGAATTGAGCAACAGGGATGTGAAAGGTCTACCCGATCATGGTCCTGAAAAACCGATTTGGTTCGAAGGGCGCATCCAGGCCCTGAGTTTTTCTGTGGACGACGAAGAGGTAGTGCTCTGGGTCGCAAGTAATATTTCAGAGCGACACGACCTAGAAATCAGACTGAGAGAACTAGGCGATACCGATCAGCTAACTGGCCTTTTCAACCGAAGAAAACTGGAGCATGATTTGACGCTACACTACGAGTCATACGTACGATATTCAGTGCCGACTTCCATCTTGATATTCGATCTTGATAACCTAAAAGAAATCAACGACAGTAAGGGGCATCACGTGGGCGATGAGGCGATCCGGGCAGTAGCCAACATTCTTCGCTCAACACTCCGAAAGAGTGATTGTGCCTGCCGCTTGGGTGGTGATGAGTTTGTGGTCATCTTGCCCAATACTGGGCATGAGCAGGCAATTCAGTTTGCAAAGCGTATACATGACCGTTCCAGAAAAGAGTTAAGCCAGTTTTCAGTGGACAGTGCGGTTGTCACAGCGAGCATGGGTGTGACAACTATAGTGCCGGAAGATTGTTCATACAAAGACACTATCAAACGAGCTGACCTAGCTTTGTATGAAGCCAAAAATGGGGGGAAAGATAGAATTGTATCGGCCTGAGGGAATCAGTTTTCGCAAGCCCAGATTTATAGGCACTGTTGCAAATAGGGACCTAAGTCGATGATATTCGATTCAAAAAATCTTAAAGACCAAAAACCCTGTTGATTAGACACACTTCACCCTGAGGCTGACCATAATAAAATGACGAAGCTTGTCCTTTACGTAGTGCACGCATAACTTCAATACCTTTAATTGTGGCATAAGCCGTTTTCATGGATTTGAATCCTAACGTGGCCCTGATGATCCGCTTTAGCTTGCCATGATCACATTCAATCACGTTATTTTTATACTTAATTTGCCTGTGCTCAAGGTCTGGTGGACATTTACCTTCCTGTTTTAACCATGATAAAGCACTTCCATATGTAGGTACTTTATCCGTATTGATCACCTGTGGAATTTGCCATTTCTTTACATTATTTAAAATTTTTTCAAGAAAACAATAGGCTGATTTGGTATTACGTCTAAAAGAAAGGTAAAAATCAATGGTATAGCCACGTTGATCGACTGCACGATACAGATAAGACCATCGTCCATTCACTTTTACATAGGTTTCATCAATATGCCACGGGCTGATATTAGTAGGATTACACCAATACCAGCGTAACTGTTTTTCTATTTCAGGGGCATAACGTTGAATCCAACGGTAAATCGTGGTGTGATCAACATTCACACCACGCTCGGCCAGCATTTCCTGAAGTTCACGATAGCTAACGTCCATATCAGCCTAGATATAACCGAGATTGTTATGGTGAACTAATCCAAATTGATGGCTCACATCATGACTGGTTTGAAGGACCAACCCATAAATGCTATTTACTGGTGTTTATTGATGATGCCACAGGCAAATTGCAGCATTTACGCTTCTGTGAATCAGAATCAGCCTTTGACTATATGATTTCAACACGCTTGTATGTTGAACAGCACGGCAAGCCCTTAGCGTTTTACAGCGACAAACATTCAGTCTTTAGGGTGAATCAAAGCAGCAAGAAAGACACCAAGTTTACCCAGTTTGGACGCGTACTTAGCACCCTTAATATCGATATCATTTCGCCAATTCACCACAGGCCAAAGGACGTGTGGAACGCGCAAATAGAACGCTTCAAGATCGCTTGATCAAGGAGATGCGGTTAGAAGGCATCTGTTCGATTGCCGAAGCAAATGCATGGCTGCCCTGCTTTATCGAGCAATTTAATCGTAAATTTGTCAAGATGGCTTTTAATCCGAAGGATCTACACAGGGATATCACTGAAACCGCTGAGGAATTAGATGATATTTTTACCTGGCGTGAACCCCGTAGAGTCACAAATAGCCTGACCATTACGTATGATAAATGCGTATATCTTTTGGAGAATACAGCAGAAAATCAGAAGCTAATCGGTAAATATCTTGATTTTCTAGAATACCCAGATGGTACTGTCGCCATCATGTATGAAGGACGGAAGATCAATTACAGCATCTTTGATAAGTTAAGCAAGCTCAACCAGCGAGAGATCATTGAGAATAAACGTTTGGATTATGTGCTGGCGCATATTCAACAACGGCATGAAGAATTGGAATAGCAAAACAAACACAATCATTCTCAAAAATGCCAAGAAGACGTGCACAGAAAACAGCAGTTCAACACCAAAATCTGAACCCTGTTCTTGACTCTTGCAGCTTTGTACACGACAAAAAAAGATAACTCATTGAAATAATGGCATAATACTTGTTTTCTGACGACGAATATGATGACACATTTCAATGAGTTACATCTCATCTT
>NZ_JBIQOC010000016.1:0-65196 GCF_044130295.1 Acinetobacter uliginosus
AAGGAAACTTTTAAGGTCACTCTTTGTGCCTGATAAAAAATGGCGAAAACAAGAAGAACCTCAATTGAGGTTCTTCTTGTGATATTTGTGGGACAGCAGTGAGCCGAAGCTCTCTTTTTTTGTAGCAAATTACAATTAATGACGGGCTGCTTTGCCTTCTGCAATTGGTTTAACAATTGGGGCTTTCACCAACGGTTTCGGCGCTTCAACCAAGGCAAATGGCAAGATTTCATCAATGCTTTTCACGGTCTTGATTTCCAGGCCGGCTTTAACATTTTCTGGAATTTCCACTAGGTCACGAGCGTTCTCTTGAGGGATGAATACCAGTTTAATGCCACCGCGGTGTGCAGCTAAAAGTTTTTCTTTCAAGCCACCAATACGCATTGCACGACCACTCAGATTGGTTTCACCGGTCATGGCGATATCCGCACGAACCGGAATGCCCGTGAAGGCTGAAACCAGTGCAGTGGTTAATGCCAAACCTGCAGATGGACCATCTTTCGGCGTTGCACCTTCAGGCAAATGCACATGAATATCGGTTTCTTCAAATCTTGAAGCTTCGATACCCAAGGCATCGGCACGGGTGCGTACGACAGTCATTGCAGCGGTAATGGATTCTTTCATGACATCACCGAGTGAACCGGTGGTAATGAATTTACCTTTACCTTTTACGGCTGCAACTTCAATCGAAAGCAATTCGCCACCCACCGAAGTCCAAGCCAAGCCATTGACACGACCCACTTGCGCTTCTTCTTCTGCCATACCGAAGTCGAACTTATGTACGCCTAGGTAATCAGACAGGTTTTCAGCAGTGACATCGATATGCAAGTTTTTGGCTTTTTTGCTGACCGCTTCTTTCACCACTTTACGGGCAATTTTTGACACTTCACGTTCCAGGCTACGCACACCGGCTTCGCGAGTATAACGACGCACGATGTCACGAATCGCTTCTTCATGAATGGTCAATTCTTTCGCACGCAAACCGTTGTCCTTAATGGCTTTAGGAACCAGGTAACGCTCGGCAATATTGACTTTTTCCTCTTCGGTATAACCCGGCAGACGAATCACTTCCATACGGTCTAAAAGAGCCTCAGGAATATTCATGCTGTTTGCAGTACAGATGAACATCACTTCAGACAGGTCCAGATCAAGATCGAGGTAATGATCGTTGAACTTGCTGTTTTGTGATGGATCAAGGACTTCAAGCAAGGCAGAAGCAGGGTCGCCACGGTAGTCCTGTGCCATCTTGTCAATTTCGTCGAGCAAGAACAGCGGGTTCTTCACGCCGACTTTGGTCAAGGACTGGACAATTTTACCTGGCATTGCACCGATATAGGTACGGCGGTGACCACGGATTTCCGCTTCGTCACGCACGCCACCTAAAGCCATACGTACAAATTCACGGCCTGTGGCTTTTGCAATCGATTCGCCCAGGGACGTTTTACCCACACCTGGAGGACCAACCAGGCAAAGAATCGGGCCTTTAAGTTTTTTCACGCGTGATTGAACAGCAAGGTATTCAACAATACGCTGTTTCACTTCGTCCAGACCATAGTGGTCGGCATCCAGAATCTCTTGCGCCTTGTTCAGGTTAATGCTGACTTTGCTGGCCTTATTCCAAGGCGTATCTAAAATCGCCTCGATATAGTTGCGCACCACAGCAGCTTCACTGGAAGCCGGTTGCATGGCTTTGAGCTTACGGAATTCAGATTCGGCTTTTTTACGCACGTGTTCCGGTAAATCCGCTTCTTCAAGACGACGTTCAATTTCAGCCACGTCATCTTCAGCACCGCCGTTCATGTCGGAAAGCTCGCGCTGAATGACCTTCATTTTTTCATTCAGGAAGTATTCGCGCTGGTTTTTCTCCATCTGGCGTTTTACCGAGTCATGCAAGGTTTGTTCAATCTGCTGTTCCTCAGACTGTTGCAGCAAATAAGTCATGAGCTCAGTCAAATGTGCTTCAAAGTCATCGTGTTCCAGGAACTTTTGCTTGATATCGATGTTCAAGGGCACACGGGTGGCCACAAAGAACAACAGTTGCAGCAAGTCATCGATCTTATTTGCAGCCGTAATCAATTCACGTGCATTACGTAATTTGGCTTCTGCATACTGGGCAAATAAAGTTCGCAGTTCTTGCACACGTGTCGCTTGGGAAGCCGCTGCAACATTCACGGTCATTGGGCTAATAGCATGTTCGGCTGATAAATATTCATCATGGTCGATGATTTTGACCAGCTTGGAACGGTGTAAGCCTTCAATGAGTACTTTTATACAGTTTTCATCATTTTCATGATTCACAACTTGCACAATCTTCGCGACAGTACCGTATTGATATAAGTTGTCGTGATCAATTTCTTCTGTAAGAGAATCTTGTTGTGCAACTACAAATACGAGATTGTCACTGTTACGGGCCACGTCAACTGCTTTGATCGATTTTTCACGACCTACGAATAACGCAATTTGCATGTGTGGATAAACCACCACATCTCGTAGCGCTAAAAGTGGTAATACGCTTGGAACCTGTGCATCTAAGGTTTCTTGATTCATAATAATTTCAGACATGGGCACTCCTAATGAGTAACAATGGTGTTGCCATATTTTTATAGTGAAGTGTATTTTAAAAATTACAAGGGCAGGGCAAATGAAAATGTATAAAAAATGAGTAAATATGTGATTTTAAAATATTCCTATCAGTCAAAATTACCAATTCAACGCTTAAAATGTAGATATTTTGCAGGGGTAAGTAAGGCATCCAGAGGTTGATCCCAGGTTTCGCGATGCAGGCGGAATGGAATCAATTGAAAGTCATGCGCAAGACCAAGCCGATAGGGCGTATGGGGTGCACTGGCCAGGGTTTTGTCGTAAAAACCGCCACCCATACCTATGCGGGTGCCATAGAGGTCACAAGCCAGTAAAGGCATGATTAGAAAATCCAGCGTCGAAATATGCGCTCCACGCCCAGCCATCGGCTCTTTCATGCCCAAGGGATGATATGAAAACTGATTGTTTCGGTATTGTTGCTGCGTAATTTTGACCCAGTGCAATTGCTGGTTCATGCTGCAAATCATCGGCAGATAAACCTGCTTATGCTTTTTAAAGCAGTATTCAATAATTTGTCTGGTATGAATCTCTCCAAAAGCCTGCAGATACACACCAATTTTTTTTGCATGCTGAAAATGTTTGAGCCGGATCAGTTGCTGAAGTACTTTTTTTTGTGCCTGTTTTTGTTGAAAGCTGGAAACGGCTCTGCGCTGATGTCGAAGTTGCTTGCGTAAAACTTTTAAATCCACAGACATCTTTTATTTGTTCCCAAAAAATAGATAAATATTCATCTTATAAAGCAGTTTAACTGTTTTTCAGCTCTTTCAAAATCGGGCAACCGCTTTCACTGGTGGTTTTACATTCATCCACCCAGCTGCTTAAACGGGTTTTGAGAGCCTGCAATTCCTGAATCCTTTGGTCAATTTTTTCCAGGCGTTGCTCTATGACATGCCTTACCTGTTCCCGGTCTTCGAGTTGAAGTTGCAGTAATTCCTGTATTTCACTGAGCTGCAAGCCTGCATCTTTGCCTTTTTGAATAAAGCTTAAGGTTTCAATGTCTTTGTCATTGTAATAACGGTAACTCTGCGTGGATTCAGGTACGCGCATTAAACCGATGCGTTGATAATAGCGAATGGTTTCGACGTTGACATGACAGTGTTTGGCCAGTTTTCCGATAGTGAGCATAAAATATCCTCAAATGACTTGACTCTGTACTTGGGTACAGACTTTATGCTAACACAATGAAAGAATAAAATAGGTGAGTCGGATGAATGAGCAACAAAAATCTGCCTGCTGTACAAAACAGGATTCAGTCCTTGAATTAGTGAAAGTTGATCCAGTCTGTGGAATGAACGTTTCGGAAAGTTCAGCACATTATTTTGAATATCTGGGGAAAAAATATTTATTTTGTTGTGATGGCTGCAAACAAAAGTTTATTAAAAATCCTGAAGCTTACCTTCAAGAAACCACGCCTAAATCAAGCTGTGGCTGTGCAAATAAAGCTAAAGTTGTAGCGGCCTCATCTTCATGTTGTGGTAGTCAAAAAGCTGAGTCACAACAGTATATTGATCCCGTCTGTGGTATGACCGTGACGGATTTATCCAAGCTGCACACTACATACTTAGATAAAAGTTATTATTTTTGCGGTCAGGGCTGTTTGAATAAATTTCAGGCCAATCCAGAACAGTATTTAGAAAAAAATAAATCTAAAACTTCGGGCTGCGGTTGTGCATCAAAATCGAAAGTAGCAGAAAAAAAATCTTGCTGTGGTTCTCAAAATCAACCACCCGTAGCGCAAACATCAGGCTGTTGTGCGGGAAATAAAGAGCAAACTGCAGAACAGGTGAGTGAAACAACTATTGATCCCGTCTGTGGCATGCAGGTTAAAACGGATTCTAAATGGCATAGCCAGTTTGAATCAAAAGATTATTATTTTTGTTCAGAATGCTGTTTGACTAAATTTACCCGGCAGCCTGAACAATATTTGCAAACTCCGCAAAAAGCATCCTCTTGCTGTGGTTCAACAGCAAAAGCAGCAGTTGCAGAAAAGAAATCCAGCTGCTGTGGCGGAAATCATCCTGCATCATCACCTCATTCTGAGGTCGATCCTGTCTGTGGCATGTCGGTAGATACTTCAACCGATTTAAAAACGGATTATTCGGGTAAAACCTACTATTTCTGTAATCCGTCCTGCCTGGAAAAGTTTAAAGGCGACCCTGAGTTTTATTTGCTTCCAGCAGATCAGCGACCTGTACCGGAAGGTGCAGAGGATATGGATTATATCTGTCCCATGGACCCTGAAATTGTGCAGAAAGGACCGGGAACCTGTCCAATCTGCGGTATGGCTTTGGAACCGATGCAACCTAGTTTGAATGATGCACCGAATCCTGAACTGGTCGATTTCAGTCATCGTTTCTGGATAACTTTACCACTGACTTTAATTGTCTTTGTATTGGCCATGGGGTCGCATATTCATGCCTTTATTCCGCAGCATATTCAGCCGTGGATTGAACTGGTGCTGTCTATTCCCGTCATCCTTTGGGCGGGTAAGCCGTTTATCGAACGTTGCTGGACTTCTTATAAAACCCATAATCTGAACATGTGGAGCCTGATTGGGGTCGGGGTGCTGGCGGCATTTATTTATAGTGTTGTGGCGACAGTTTTTCCATCTCTGATCCCGATGCAGGCCAAAACTGGTCATGGGGTTGCCGTGTATTATGAAGCGGCGTGTATGATTGTGTCCTTGAGTTTACTTGGGCAAATCATGGAGCTGAAAGCCCGAGCCAAAACCGCAGATGCATTAAAATCACTGCTGAAACTGCAACCGCATACCGCAAAACTGGTGCAGCATGATCAGGTGGTCGAAGTGGATATTGGTATGGTGAAACAGGGTGATATCTTGCAGATTTCTTCAGGTGATCAAATTCCACTCGACGGCATTGTGCTGGAAGGCAAAACCTATGTTGATGAAGCCATGATGACGGGTGAACCGGTTCCGGTGAAAAAAGAAGTTGATGACCGGGTGATTGGGGGGACGGTGAACCAGCAGGGCAGTATTCGTATTCAAACCACGGCAGTAGGTGCCAATACCACCTTGGCGAAAATGATTCAGACCGTGGCGGAAGCACAGCGTTCCAAAGCGCCGTTACAAAAACTTGCCGATGTATTTGCCAAATATTTTGTGGTGATTGTTTTAGCGATTAGTGTGTTGACCTTTATGGCATGGATGCTCTTTGGCCAAGCGCAATTTGATCTGGCGCTGATGTGTGCAGTGGCTGTACTCATTATTGCCTGTCCATGTGCCTTAGGTCTGGCAACGCCGATGTCGGTGATGGCAACCACAGGTCGTGCAGCGCAAAAAGGCGTGCTGTTTAAAGATGCGGAAGCCATAGAAGCCTTGAGCAAAGTCACCACTTTAATTGTCGATAAAACCGGAACCTTGACTGAAGGTAAACCGAGCCTGAAAGAGATTAAACTGCTTTCAGATACAGCTCAGCAAACGCAAGTGGAACAATGGATTGCCTCGATTGAGCAATATTCAACTCATCCGATTGCCCAGACTTTAACCAAGCTTGTTCCACATGAGCAACTGTTGAAAGTCATTGATTTTGAAGATGTCACCGGTTTTGGGGTGAAAGGTCAAATTGAGGGTCAAACCCTGTATGTGGGCAGTCAAAAGCTGATTGATCAATTGGGTTTACAGCTGCCTGATCATGTTCAGACACAGCTGGATGCGCAACGCGAGAGCGGTAATGTGATTAGCTTTCTGGCCAATGAGCAGCAAGTTCTGGCTTATATCTCGATTCATGATGCGATTAAACACAATGCCCATCAGGTGATTGATCAACTGATGGCCGATGGTATTGAAGTGGTGATGGCGACTGGTGACCACGAGCAGAATGCCAAACTGGTCGCGGCTGAGCTGGGGATTCAGCAGGTTTATGGCAACTGTACCCCGACTGAAAAATTAGATCTGGTGAAAAAATATCAGGCTCAAGGCAAAGTTGTGGCGATGGCTGGAGATGGTATTAATGATGCACCGGCACTTGCCCAGGCCAATGTGGGGGTGGCGATGGGTAATGGTACCGATATTGCCAAACAGACGGCTCAAGTGACTTTGGTCAAAGGTGATATTCGCGGTGTGGCTGATGCCATTCATATGGCAAAGTTAGGTGTGAAGAATATGAAGCAGAACCTGGCTTTTTCCTTTGTCTATAATGGCTTGGGTGTGCCTGTGGCAGCGGGTATTTTTTATCCCCTCACCGGACTGTTATTGACTCCGATGCTTGCAGCGGTTGCCATGTCGCTCAGTTCATTATCAGTAGTCATCAATGCTTTGCGGCTGCAAAAGTCTAAATAACTGAATGCCAGAACTTAAGTGATATACCCAAGATGAAAATCTTGGGTATTTTTTGCATAAAATATTGATGAATATGGCGGAGAATGAAATGAAATTTAAAAACGAAAATTCTTTAAAATGTAAAATAGATGAATAAGTATTGTAATAAATGACACTTAGAATAATAAGAAAAAACACTCCGAAGATGCCGCTGCATGTCGTTACCCTGAACCCGAAGAAGTTCAAGGTGGACGCGACGCATACTTGCTGGGTTTCCCATTCGAAGATGGGCATACACTCTAAATATGCAGAACACAATCCGTAGATTTAAGTATCGGCAGGGATATAGACGCGCTGGCGAACACCTCAGAGATAGAGTAAGTATAACCAATAATAAGGTGTTGGCAAATCCTCAATGTGCAACAACTGTAAAGTTAAATCACAAATGTTGATAGTTTATTCAATTTCATAGGAAATTAAACCAAATCATCGAGGTCTTCTAAAATAGTCGCCAGCAAGCGATCACAATGTGCATACTCTTGCAAGGATTTGTTCATTGAAAGCACTTCCTGCATCAGTTCAAGTGCAACCATAATAATCAGTTTACTCGGCTCAACACGGGGTGCTTTACGGCGAAAATCATCATATTTTTCATTTAACAATTCAGCTGCACGTTCTAAACCAGCTTTTTCCTTTTCTGTGGTGGCTAAACGAAAATTATGACCCAGCACACGCAGTTCAACGGCAATTTGTTCACTCATGATTAAATATCCTCATTTGCATCGGCTGGGTGAGCAAGCTGTTGAATTTCTTGCGCATGCTGATCTTGAGCAGTACCTAAAATTGCAAGACGCTGAATAATGGCTTCAACTTTGGCTTTAGCATGTTCATTTTTTTGTAACAATCTTTCACGTTCTTGTTGCAAGCCCTGAATTTCCTGTTGAGCAACACGGTAATCATTTTGCATTTTTTCTTTAATGACACGTAATTCATTACGTTCAGCCAGAATTTCCTGAAAACGGTTTTTAAGATCGGTACAACTTTTTTCCAAACGGCTATAGCGGTCTGCTAAAGCGGCTGCATCACTATTCAGTTGCTTGAATTGCGATTGGGTTTCGCTTAATTGCTCGCTCAGATTATCTATTTCTTCTTGTTTTTGGGTGATGATGCCATTTTTTTGCACAATTTGGGCATGATAGTGCTCGTTGGAATCTGCTTTTGCAGCATTAAGTGCAGCATTTTCACTTTCATAATGCGCAAGTCGCGTTTTTAAAACGCCAATATGCGCCTGTAGACGCTGTAATTCTTCTAACATATCGTGGTCGCACAGTATCG
This sequence comes from Acinetobacter uliginosus, assembly GCF_044130295.1. Lineage (NCBI taxonomy): Bacteria > Pseudomonadati > Pseudomonadota > Gammaproteobacteria > Moraxellales > Moraxellaceae > Acinetobacter > Acinetobacter uliginosus. Next base: position 8,216 of record NZ_JBIQOC010000016.1, read on the forward strand.
CAAACAAAGGTAATATATAAGAAGTATAGAGATTGGATAAGCGAATGCAAGACGATATTTCAGGTTGGTCGGAATGGCACCACAATTTTTCAAAAATTGAAGAGATTTCAAGCCCAAGTGAGTTACATGGGTTACTAACGGGTATTGTTTGTGTTACTCAGGCACCGACCGGTGATGAATGGCAACAAATTTTAGCCACGCTTGAAATTCCTGCGCTAGAGCAGCAGGTTTTAGAGATATTAGCCGATGAAGCAGAAGATATTGCCCATGCTTTATCTGAAGATGAACTCGACTATTTACCCTTGCTTCCGGATGATGAACACGTTCTTGCGGATCGTGTACAAGCCTTGGCGGACTGGTGTGCCGGTGTGGTATTGGGATTTGGTCTGGCATCAGGACATATCCGTCCGGATGAAATGGAACTGATTGAACATCTGCAAGATGTGGCAGCGGTTGAATTTGATGAGTCGGATGATGACGAAGAAGGCGAAGAAAGCTATCAGGAACTTTACGAGTTTGTGCGCTTGATTCCTGTCAGTCTGTCATTGGGTCGTAAAAAAGTGGAAATTGCAGAAACTCCATTGCTGCAAAATATTCAGCCACAGTTGCAAAAAAATAGCGCGACTACAGAAGCCAGCAGTGTTGTTGAAATGTTTACCCCGCATCGTCCGAGCTAATTCGGACGATTGTGTTCAAGAACAGACCCTTTAAAAGTTATCACCTCCTCATAAAAGACAAAAGTACACTTAATGATGAAACTGACTCAAGCAGATTTTCAGGAACGTCGTGACCGCCTGGCAGAAGAAATGGGTCCGCACAGTATTGCAATTATTGCCACCAGTCCGGTTGCCATGCGTAACCGTGATGCGGATTATAAATTCCGTGCAGACAGCAGCTTTTTCTATCTGACCGGCTTTGCAGAGCCTGAAGCAGTGGCGGTGATTGAAACTTTTGAATCGATTGATGAAGGTTATACCTATAGTCTGTTCTGCCGTGAACGTAACCGTGAGATGGAAATCTGGAACGGTTACCGTGCCGGTGTAGACGGTGCAGTGGATGATTACGAGGCAGATGAAGCCTATGCGATTGACCTGCTGGATGAAGAAATTATAGAGAAACTGCACAATAAACAAAAACTGTTTTATCGCATTGGTCATCAGGCCGATTTTGATGCACGTGTAGCGAAATGGATTGCTAAAGCCAATGGTGAATCACGCAAAGGTACTTCTGCACCCGCACATGTGATTCAGCTGGATCGAATTGTCGATGAAATGCGTCTGCATAAATCTGAAAAAGAAATCAAGTTGATGCAACTTGCATCAGATATTTCGGCAGAAGCGCATACTCGTGCCATGCAAACGGTGAAACCGGGCATGATGGAATATGCACTGGAAGCAGAATTGAATTACATTTTTGGTAAAAATGGCTGTGTGCCTTCCTATAATAGTATTGTCGGTGGTGGTGCTAATGCCTGCATTTTGCATTATGTGGAAAATGACAAAGCCCTGAAAGATGGTGATCTGGTGCTGATTGATGCGGCTTGCGAATATCAGCTATATGCCTCAGACATTACCCGTACTTTTCCGGTTAACGGCAAGTTTAGTCCTGAACAGAAGGCCCTATATGAGCTGGTGTTAAAAGCACAAGTGGCTGCGATTGATGCGGTACGTATTGGCAACTCTTATAAGGAACCGCACAATGTGGCGGTACGCATTTTGGTTCAAGGTTTGCTTGAACTTGGCTTGATGCAAGGTGATATTGAGGAAATTATCGAAAAAGAAACTTTCCGTCAGTTTTACATGCATGGTACCGGACACTGGTTGGGTATGGACGTACACGATGTCGGTTCATACAAACTAGACGGCGAATGGCGTGCTTATGAAGAGGGTATGGTAGTGACGGTTGAACCGGGTTTGTACATTGCACCGGATGATGAAACTGTCGATGCAAAATGGCGTGGTATTGGTATCCGTATTGAAGATGATGTGGTCGCTACCGAAAATGGGCCACTGGTGCTCACCAAAGATGTGGTCAAAACAGTTGAAGATATCGAAGCATTGATGGCAAAAGCCAAAGTAGCCTAAGCGATTTTTAGGATGAAAAGCCGATCAGATGATCGGCTTTTTTATTAAAGATATGGTCTGATTGGAGCATGATTTTTAGATTTTTCCATAAAAACCAATCTTACAGTTGTGGTGTATATAATCGATGTAACTATTGCTCATCATAACAAATTCCAGATCAATTGGGTGGTTTGACTGTTTTTGATTTTCTTACGACGAGATTAAAAAATTGCAATATTTGATGTAATTCGGGTGGATATGCATTAAATGCGAAAAATGATTTTATTTACGTTTATCTCGAATAACTTAAATAAAACCAACCCAGTTAAAATTTAAAGTTTAAAAACTGACACGAATTCAACATATAAAATCGGTTTTTAGCATCAAAGCAACATATTAAATCTGCTTTTCTTCAGATAATTCTTCTGATCCTTAAATAAACTAAAGAACAGTGGGAGAAAAATGATGAGATTAAATACTATCGACTGGATTGCTTACGCTTTGGCGATTATTGGTGGCCTGAACTGGGGCTTAATAGGTGCATTCGATTTCAATTTAGTCGCTGCTATTTTTGGTGAAATGAGCGCTCTATCTAGGATTATTTATATCTTGGTCGGCTTGTCGGCACTATATCTGATTTATACAGGCACAAAATTAGGCCGAACAGTACATCATGAGCCTCAGACAAGAGTGGTGCGTTAGCAGACTGAATACAAAGCTCAATTAGAAACCTCATTAAGGCGATTTTCTGTAATTTATATCATCGTGTTATGAGAATTTCATTTGAGTCTGTAAAAAACGGAGCTTAAGCTCCGTTTTTGCTTCTACATTGCAAGCTGAAGGTTTCTGTGGGGGAAGCTTCACAGCCATATAGACTTGAAACCGATTGTTTCCACATGTTTTTTCATGGTTGAGATTTAAGCAATACCCCATGATGTTTACAGCGTAAGCGCTAAACACTTTTTATGGAGCTAAGACAGCTAGATAATCGGCTTAGTCTGGCTGAAATCCATTTATAATTGGATATCATCTAAAAGTGCAGTGCTAATTCATTATAAAAATGAATTTCTTTGAGGTAATATAAAATCAATCAAGATTATAAGTATCTCAACCTGATAGATACGACATAAAAGGATCAAAACATGCAGCAAGAAGTAATCATCGTAGGCGGTGGTATGGTCGGGCTAAGTTTAGCCTTGATGTTGGCTAAGGCAAATATTGCAGTGAAGCTGCTCGAAGCAATTAAGTACCCCAATTATGATGATGCCAATCTTGTACCTTATCATTCCAGTTTTGATGCACGTAACAGTGCCTTGTCACGCCGTAGCGTACAAATTTATCAGGAACTCGGCTTATGGAATGCCTTGCAGGAACATGCCACGCCAATTCTGGAAGTGCATATTACCGAACAGAGCAGCTTTGGCAAGGCACGTTTAAAAGCAGAACAGGAAAAAGTCGAAAGTTTTGGTCAGGTCATTGAAAATGCCTGGCTCGGCCGTGTGTTGCTAACAGAAGTACGCAAACAGCCATTGATTGAGCTGATTGATGGTGTTCAAGTGACCTCACTGACCCAAGATGCTGATTTTGCTTATATCGCAGCGCAACGTGGTGAAGAAACCTTAGCTTTACAATCCAGGCTGGTCATAGCTGCCGATGGCCGCGATTCATTTTGCCGTAAAGCCTTGGGCATTGGTGCATCGGTACATGACTATGATCAAGTTGCGATAGTCACAACCGTACAAACCTCAAAACCACATAACCATGTCGGCTTTGAACGTTTTAGCCCGCTTGGACCTTTAGCGCTGTTACCATTACCGGGTGAATACCGCCGTTCAGTGGTTTGGCCGGTGCAAAAAGGTACAGAAGGCGAATGGTTGGGCGATGAAAATGACCAGCACTTTCTTGATGCTTTACAGAAAACCTATGGTGACCGTGCTGGTAAATTCCAGAAAACCGGTCGTCGTTTTAGCTATCCATTGTCGCAAGTTTTGGCAGAAAAACAGGCCGTTGGACGTGTGGTACTGATGGGTAATGCAGCCCATACGATTCATCCGGTAGCCGGTCAGGGCTTTAACCTGTGTATGCGTGATGCCTATGTTTTGCTCCGTTATTTAATCGAACAAGTCGCACAACAAGCCGACTTAGGTGATGCAGCCATGCTGCAAGACTATGAAAAATCCCGTCTGACCGATCAGCAACGTGTGATCAAGTTCTGTGATTCGGTAGTCCGTGGCTTTAGCAATAGCAACCCTGTTTTAAAATTCATTCGTAATACCGGCTTGGTCGCTTTTGATACTATTCCAGGGATTAAACCTCTGGTGGCCAATTATGCAATGGGGTTAAAAGCATGAACCAGGTTCAGTCTGATATTTTAGATGTAGTCATTATTGGTGGTGGTCTGGTTGGTGGTCTGACTGCTTTGTTATTGGCTCAAGGTGGTGTACAGGCCACGGTACTGGATGCAGCCCCCATTCTGGATGCCGAGAAAACCAAAAGTGTTGCCAACCCACGTGTGTTGGCGCTCAGCCAGGCGACTATTCATTTATTGAAAATGGCCGGTGTCTGGGACAGACTGGCACGCCAACAGCCATACACAGGCATGCAAGTGTGGAATAAAAATGGCTATGGTGAAATTAACTTTGGGCATGCAGCAGAGCAAATGCCATCGGTTGAGCAAGCTTTGGGTTCAATGGTCGAGCCAAGTTTGTTGAACTTGGCCATTCAAGAAAAAATGCTGGAGCAGCTTCAGGATTATCGTACTCAGGTTAAGGTCACAGCTATAGAGCAGGGCGTAGCGGGAATCTGGCAGATTCATCTGGCAGACGGCACCCAATTAAAAACCAGACTGCTGATTGGCGCGGATGGTGCAAATTCCTTTGTTCGTGAACAGGCCTTTATTGATCTCGATATTCTGGATTATAAACAGGCCGGTTTGAGCTGTGCCATTCGAACTGCCCAGCCGCATCAACATGTGGCTCGTCAGATTTTTCTGGAAACTGGCCCATTGGCCTTTTTACCGATGGCCAGTTTAAAGCCGGAACAGCAAGGCTATTGGCAATCCATTGTCTGGACATTACCAGATGATTATGCAGCAGAATATGCCGCTTTAAATGATGCCGATTTTACTGCGTTGCTCACGCGTGAAAGTCATCACATGCTGGGTGAGGTTTTAGAGGCAACGCCACGAGCACAGTTTCCGCTTAAAGCACGTGCCGCACAGCAGTATGTCAAAGCCGGTTTAGCCTTGATTGGAGATGCCGCACATGTGATTCATCCACTAGCTGGTCAAGGGGTCAATATTGGCTGTCTGGACGCAGCCATTTTATGCGATGTACTGTTGCATGATTTGAAACGTGGAGTATGGGCGCATGAACAAACCTTACAGCGCTATGAACACCGCCGTAAAGGTCAAAACGATGCCATGATGCACAGCATGTCTGCAATTGGATGGATGGAAACGACCCAACTGTTTCCCGTGGTTTGGGCACGAAATTTTGGCTTAAAACAAGTAGAGCAACATGCGGCATTAAAAGATGCCTTCATGGCTCAAGCCAACGGATTGCAGATCTTAAAAGATACACGATATGCGGTTTAAGGCTGAAAAACTGTTTTTTGTACAAATATTTATACAAGGTTACTTTTTTGATTAAAAAAGATACGATTTTTTTTAAATTGACTCTATGCGAAACCTACAGAGATTGCTAAATTTCTTCCTAGTTCGCAATCAATTCAAATTGAAGTGATAGACGTCATTTTTGGGGAGAAAGAAAGATGACAGATATGAATGACTACGATGATGTAGAAGATACTGCAGTAGATGAAGATGAAGCAAAAGCTGCTGAAAAAGGTGCATCTGACAGTGATTCAGTTGCAACTGATGGTGATGTGGCTGAAGCTGAAACACTGACAGTGACTGCTAAACTGAAACAGCGTCAAGCACTGGAAGATGAGGTGGCTGCTTTCCTTGCGCGTGGCGGTCGTATTACTGAAGTGCCTGCAGACGAGTCAGCAAAAGATTAATTGATTCTTTTGTCGGGTTTGGCTACAGAATAAAAAGCATCACTTTTCGTGATGCTTTTTGCTTTTGAACTGACAGTTGCTCAGACCTTATTGCTAAGTTCCAACGCGCGCTGATACGCCACTTTCTTTTTTATTCCGGTTAAATCTGCGGCCAATTGTGACGCTGCTTTTACGGATAAATCCTGTAATAAACGGGTCAATAGCTGGTCCAGTTTTTCCTGTTCCAGATCCTTTTCTTCAGTTGCACCCCCAATGACCAGCACAATTTCACCTTTTTGCTGGTTGTGGTCAGCTTCAATAAACTGAACCAGTTCTGCCAAAGTCATCTTTTTGATGGTTTCAAAGGTCTTTGTTATTTCACGGGCAAAACCCACAGGACGATTGGCACCAAATATCTGGGCCATATCTTTGACCGACTCTAAAATGCGATGCGGTGCTTCATAAAAAATCAGGGTCTGGGTTTCATCTTTCAGTTTTTCCAGCTGGCTCAGACGTTGTGACTGGCGTGAAGGTAGGAAACCTTCGAAACTGAAGCGGTCACTCGGTAAACCAACAGAGCTTAGTGCTGCAATGGCTGCACAGGCACCGGGAACAGGAATAACGCGAATGTTATGTTCTTGGGCTGCACGAACCAGTTTAAACCCCGGATCGCTAATCAGCGGCGTACCTGCATCACTGATCAGTGCCATATTTTCGCCATTCAGCAAGCGCTGGATCAAGATGTCGATTTTATTGCTTTCATTATGTTCGTGACAGGCAGTCAGTGGAGTTGATATATTAAAGTGCTTTAATAATTGAGCGGAAGTACGTGTATCTTCTGCCGCGATGATACTTACAGACTTTAGAATATCAATAGCACGATAAGTAATGTCATCTAAGTGCCCAATTGGGGTCGCTACAACAAATAACTGAGCACTCATAAGGTTTCTCCAATGTTGAATAATAATAAAAAATTAATGGGCTTCATCCTGTATTGCATTTTCAATCACGCTCAAGCTGAAGTGCTGCTCATTTTACCCGAATCGGGACCTTTGGCGCGAGCCGGATTAAGTATCAAACAGGGTTTTATGAGTGCTTATCAGGCATCAGAGCTGGAAACCCCCATTAAATTTGTAAACTCGGACAAAAAACCGATTGCGCAGTTGCTTAAACAAAATGTCAATAAAAAAACTGAAATGGTGGTTGGACCTTTAGCCCGTCAGGATGTGGAAGCTTTAATCAAGGCAAAGCCGAACGTTCGGGTTTTGGCCTTAAATGATGCGTCATCGCAGTTTGCCAATGTTGAACAATTTAGTTTGTCCAAGCAGGAGGATGCGGTGGCACTGAATCAGGTATTGCAGAATGACAAAATCAAAGAGCTTTATGTGTTGCAGCAAAAAGATGCTGAAATTGATAATGAACTGTTTCTGATTTCTTTACTTACTCAAACAAATTACCGCCTGAATTTAATCGAAGAAGCACCCAAAAAGTTAAATAAACATACCGGGTTATTATTATTGGGGAATAATGCCTGGTTGAATAAGCTGACCCAACTGCCGCATAAAAATATCTATATTTTAGCAAATGCCGTTGAACAAGGTCAGACATTGCCGGTAGGGGTAAAGTTTTGTGATGCTCCGGCCTTATATGGCTCGGAATGGCCAGATGTCATCCAGGCTGTTCAAGAAAATGTCATTCCCATGGCCTATCAGCGCCTGATCGCTTTTGGTGGCGATGCCTGGCATATTGCGAGCCAGTATTTGGCTGAACCCAATTTAAAAAGTATGCAGTTTCAGGGACGTACCGGACTAATTCAAGTCAATAACAATCAAATCCAGCGCATTCCACATTGTTATGAAAATACCAAAAAGGGAATCCGGGCATTGTTATGACAAAGCTTGCGGCACATTTAAATTTGGGACAATGGGCTGAACAGCAGGCTTTAATATTATTGCAGGCTCAAGGCTTTCAGCTGCTTGTGGCAAATTATCATTGCCGTTACGGGGAAATTGACCTGATTGTACAGCAGGCTCAGGAACTGATTTTTGTCGAAGTCAAAGCACGTTCAGTCACCCAGTATGCCCAGTCCTTCGAAAGCATTTCTTTTTCCAAACAGCGCAAAATTATGAAATCGGCGCTGTGCTTTTTGCATGCCCATCCTGAATTGCAAACCTTTTATTGTCGTTTTGATGTGATTTGTTTTGATTTTCTTCAACAATTTGCAAAAACCATACAGCAAGATTTTTCTAAATTCACTTATGATCAACAATGGATTGAAAATGCTTTTACTTTTGATGAAGAGTTTATTAATCTTTGAACAAAATCATAGCGTAAATGCTGACATAAAATAGAACTGAATAATGAGGAGTCTTGCTGAGTGTTTAACCGTATTGCAATGACGTTACTGTGTGTAGCAAGTTTATCTGGTTGTGCAAGTTTTATCTCGAGTGGCACAGGATCGGCCCCGGTAGGTACAGAAAGTGGCGCCCGTTCTCTTGGACAGGTGTTTATCGATTCCTCTATAGAACGTACCGCTAAAATCAATTTATATAAATTAGACAGTCGCTTTAAACAATCTCGTGTCAATATTGAAAGTTTTCATGGCAATGTATTGTTAACCGGTCAAGTGCCGGATGCACACTTAAAACAGTTGGCTGAAGATAATGTCCGTGCCATGAGTGATGTAAAAACCGTACATAATTACATTGCTGTGGGTAACCAGATTGGTTATAGCACTATTATGCAAGATACTACGGTAACTGCGAATACGCGTGGTCTGATTATGAAAGCCGTGGTGGTGTCTGATAGCAAAGTGCGCATTCACACTGAAGATGGTGTTTTATATGTGATGGGGCGTTTAAATACTGCAGAAATTAATGATCTGAATCAGGTGCTGCAACAAGTCGGCAATGTCACCAAAATTATTACTCTGATTGACAATGTGGAAAAGTCCGCTATAAGGACTTCAAGTTTTAGTAGCCCTGTCGTGAATGCACAGCCTGTCGAACAGACACCAGTGGCTATTGATCCGGATCAAGCAGAGCCCACCTATGCTCAATAAGGTTGTAGAAACAGTTAGAAAGGAAATCCAGCAAAAAGTAGAAAAAGTGCAAATCCTGTACAAGGATTTTCGCCTTTACGATTTTGGTAGCTATGCCTTAAACCGTTTAACCCCGCGTAAAGGCTATACGGTAATTGAAAACATTGCTTATGGCTTGAAAGCCCGGCAACGCTTGGATATTTTTACCAGCGAAGTGCCGCGTGAACAGCGTGCTTTAATTGTATTTGTGCATGGAGGGGCATGGCTGCATGGAGATAAAAAAGATTACCGCTTTGTGGGAGAGGCTTTCGCCAGAGAAGGCTATGATGTTGCGGTGATCAATTATCATCTTGCCCCCGAGCATGTATTTCCCAGTTATATTGATGATCTGAGCCTGGCATTAAACTATTTGACTCAGCATCAGTCCAGATACAATATTCAGACGGAAAAACTGGTATTGATGGGCCATTCAGCCGGTGCATTTAATGTCATGTCGGCACTCTATCATCCGACACCTTACCCTTTGCAATGCCGCAGCCAGATTCGAGCCATTATTGGTTTGTCTGGCCCTTATCATTTTGATTATAAAGATGATCCGATCTGTGCAGATGCCTTTGACCAAAGCGTACCTTATCAACAGGTGATGCCTTATTATTTTGTTGAAACCAATACCGTGCGACATTACCTGTTTTTAGCGGCAAATGATCAGGTGGTTGGTCACAATAACTCCGAAGATCTACATCGTATTCTGCAGGAAAAGGGTAATCATAGCCAGATGATTACCATCCCAGGTACTGGACATGTGTCCATTATGGGCTCTGTTTCCAGTTTGTTCAGTCGCTATTTCCAGACCAAGAAACAAATTTTGGCGGTTCTGGATGAAGCTTTAAAACCCTAGTTTACAGCCATTCACGGGTGTCATCTGCTACGGGATGACCTTCGGTAATATGTTTAATCATGGCGTAGGCAATACTGCCTTTAAATGGAATTTCAGGCAGTTGATCCATTTTAAAGAATTGCGCGTCACTAATTTCTTCTTCCTGAAGCTTGATGTCACCGGAAGCATATTCAGCCCGAAAAGCCAGCATCAAGTTACTCGGGAAAGGCCAAGGCTGGCTGGCAAGATACTGGATATTTTTTACTTTTAATCCCACTTCCTCAAAAGTTTCACGGCGTACCGCTTCTTCCAGTGTTTCTCCTACCTCAACAAAACCGGCAATCAGACCATACATATTACTTTTGTTGTTGGCATTTTTAGCCAGCAGAATTTCATCTTGACCACGGGTAATGATGGTGATGACGCAGGGCTGTACCCGCGGATATTGATGATAACCACATGCTGGGCAAACCATGGCATATTCAGTCGCATGGGCTTCAGTTGGATGTCCACAATGACTACAGAACTTGTGGTTGCGGCGCCATTCTAACAGCTGGATGGCACGACTGGCGGCTTCAAACTGTTGGGTATTCCACAAGGTTAACAATTGACGGATAGGAACCAGTTGCAAGCCTGCTGGAATAGGCTCATTTTCCAGAAGGTCACGGGCAATCACCTGATCACCCGTGTTGAAGTGAAGGTCACTTGCTAAACGTTCTACCCGAGGGAGCTGAAAGTTTTCATCGACTAAAAGTTGATGTTGATGGAAGATATAAGCAAGTGACAATTCAGACATTAGGCAACAGTTTTCAGTTTTTCGCTACTTTGCAATGCTACATCAAACATGGACTGCAGGACAGGCTGTTTCGATTTTAAATTGTCGATCAGCATGTCGGCACTGGCTAAAGTATCGAGGGTGTGGTTGATTTGTTCAGCAGTGATCGTTGCAGAATTTTCAATTTGCTGTTGAATAAAGGTCGCAGTCGTATTCAATGAAGTTCGACCCGATTCGGCATTTAAGAACAGCAGGGCACCGCCAATTTCACGCAATTGGGTTGGAATATTCTCAAGCGCAGCCAGATTTTGATCTTGCAGGTACTGCATCAAGATTTGGCTGGAAAGCTCAATCACGGCTCTAGTTTCGTTCAGTAAAGCCTCATGTGCTTCATCTAAACGGTCTAAAGAAATGTTCATATTATTTACACGAAGTTGTAAACGGCTTGAGGTGTAATGGCGTTCAAGGACTCCAATTGAGTTCATTGCTGACAAAATGCAATTCATCAACTGCTGTGCAAAATTTTCATCTTTTAAGATATCACCTTGGCTGAGTGATGCGGCCTGACGCGATAAATCGTTATATGCTTCATTCAGGTTCAATACTTTAAAGATATTGGCAAGATTGAGTAACTGAGCTTGTAGTTGCTGCGTTTTCTCAGCGGTCATGTTTTGATAGTTGAATTCTATATCATTACGAATTTGCGCCATTTCTGTGGTCACAAGTTCACTAATGGTATGCATGGTATCAAAATCAGGACCATAAAGATGGCGGCTAAATACCTGCAATTGGGTATCGGTCAAATGATCTTCACCAATGTTTAGCTGGCTACGGATATGTTGAGCCGTCTCATCTTCCTGACTAATACACAAGCTTAAGATGTTGGCTAGATCAGACAGACTTGGCTTGAAGCGATCTGGAGCACTAAAATATTGTGCCATATTGCGTTCAATACCGATCAGGGTGCGTAAACGTGCATCATTGATCAATAAATGGTTCACCTGATTAAATGCCACATGCACCAGATTCCAGTATTGTTTGCTTGGCGTATTTTCTGCCAGACCTGCCAAATAGGCACCGACCAGTTTGATCGCCTGCAGGTCAAATTCAGTTTCTTCCTGTTTCAGCAGCTTGTTTAAAGACAGTTTGTACAGGCGATGTACATATTGTGACTTTTCCAGACTTGGTGCTTGAGGCAGCTTAAAATCAGGAGTAATACAGTCCAGTAATGGCTCGATATACTGACCTTCATGGCTAATCGGTTTACCCAGCACAATTTCCAGACGATTCAGGGTTTCGAGCAGGAATTGTGGAATTTTAACTTCGCGTAAGCAAATAAATTCGATGTAACGTTTCAACATGGTGGTGCCTTCACTTAGGGCCACCACTTCCTGAGTATTAATTTGCGCAGGATTCTGCATAATCTTGCGCATTAACTCTGCTGAGTACTGGGCAATTTTAGCCAGACTTTGCATATCAATGAGCGCAAGCACCTGGGCACATTGTTCAAACTGATTTAGTGCATCGTCAATACCAAAGGGTAAAGTGTGGTCTTCTGCCAAAGAACTCACCGCTGATTCAACTAATTTAATGGAGTTATCAACCTCATTTTTTATTATCAGCAATGCAGTCGGGTCAAAATGAATAGAGGTTTGGTAAGAAGACATGGATCTGCACCTTTCCTAGTGTTTTATCTGTTTATGAGTAGCCCGTTCAAGGCCAAACTTCTTTACGTTTAACTATAACGTAACTATTAAACGTTTAAATACAAAAAACCACTAGAAATGTAGATTTTATTTTGCAAAAAGACAAGCTGTTCCATGTTTTTCTTCAAATTGTTTGACCCAATTCTCATGTTCTGCTAATTCTTCGGCTGAAGGTAAAATCACAGGCAGCTCTATTTGTACAGTGGAGCGGGCTGCTTGACTCTGTTGTTGCTCGGCTTCGGTCAGGGTATCCATATCGAAAGACACCTGACCGCCGGTCATGGCTAGGTAGACATCAGCCAGAATTTCGGCATCGAGTAAGGCACCGTGGAAAGTACGGTCACGCTGCGGAATTTCATAACGGCGCACCAAAGCATCGAGAGAGTTCTTTTGTCCCGGGTGCTTGTTCTTGGCCATGGCCAAGGTATCGGTCACTTCACAGACTTCCGATAAGGTCACAAAGCCTGCACGTTTGAACTCCATATCGAGGAAGTTCATATCGAAGGTGGCATTATGCGCAATAATTTCTGCACCTTTTAGGTAGTCAAACAGCACATCGGCAATTTCTGCATAAAGCGGTTTGTCTTTCAGAAACTCATCTGAAATACCGTGAATATTTTCAGATTCACCCACCGGTTTTTGCGGGTTGATATAAATATGAATCGAACTGCCAGTCAGTTTGCGGTTGACCATTTCAATCGCGCCCACCTCAATAATCCGGTCCGTGTCCTGAAAATAGAAACCGGTGGTTTCGGTATCCAGAATTAGCTGGCGAGGACCATGAACTTCTTTGCTTCGTGGCGTAATCATGATATGCGGGTGCAGGGGTTTATCCGAAGCAGTCGTAATGTTAGGTACAATCGTGTCCAGATCTTCACTTTGTTCCTGCATACTATTTGCCTGATCGGTTTCTTGTTCTGTGTTTTCTAACAATGTGCTTTCTAAGACTTCACTTTCTGAAGGCTCATTTACTAAAGACTCATTGTCTAAAATTTCATTGTCATCTTGCAGCTCGGCTTCCATCAGGTCGAAACCAAAGGGGTCATCTAACAACCAGTCTTTTTCAGCTTTTTTTTTATCCAGCATGTCGGCTTGTTCTAAAACAGTTTCGGCAGATGATAATAGATTTTTCATGGCTTTTAAGGTTTGATCGGCGCCCCGATTGGCCAGTTGATCGGCCATCTCATTACCCGGATGTCCGGCATGACCTTTGATCCAGTTCCATTCAATGTCACGACCCTGACAAGTCGCATCCAGTAATTTCCACAGGTCCGGATTTTTGACATCTTTCCAGTTTTTCTTTTTCCAGCCATGAATCCATTCGGTAATGCCTTGTTTGACATATTTGGAATCGGTCCAGATGATCAGTTTGGCATCGTGTGGACAAAACTGAATACCTTCAATTGCCGCGGTGAGTTCCATGCGGTTATTGGTGGTTTCCGCTTCTCCGCCACACAGTTTATGCTTTTCCGATTCTGTAATGATATATGCACCCCAACCGCCTAAACCAGGATTGCCGCGACACGCGCCATCGACATAGAGAGTGATTGTTTGAGTCATATAAACCAAATCCGAACGCTAAAATGAGAGTCAAATAAACCAAGTGATTGGCATATTGTATAACGCAATTTCACTTTAAAAGTGTATTACACGGTTATTTTTTAAATTCTTGTAACATTTATAGTGAAATCGCGCTAAATTAATCCCTTGTGTCTCCCTCATGCTTCACTACAATGGCAGATCTAAAAAATAAATTTTATACGAGTTGTTTGGATTTTTTTATGTATAAACCAACCGCGATTTTGTGGCAGCCTACATTACCCAATTTTTTAAAAATAACAGTACTGGGTTCAGCTTTAGCTGCATTGGGACTGTCAGGCTGTTCTTCAAGCCAAAGTGTGACACATGGCTCAAAATCGAAAATGGTGGGTTCATCCGGATACCTGGATGCCGACAGCTTGGATTCATTGGAAGATTTATTGTCTGCAACAGACATGAGCGCAGTAGAAGGCGATCGCCTGCTGATCTTGAAACATGGTGATGTCTGGAAGCGTATGACCGTCGGTTTCAAGATGGATCAGAGCCATTGGGACTCCCGTATTGAAGCACAGCGCGGCTGGTTCATTTCCCGACAACCTTATCTGGACCGTTTAAGTGCCCGTGCTTCACGTTATCTTTATCATACGGTGAAAGAAGCGGAACGCCGTGGTTTGCCAACAGAACTGGCTTTATTGCCGATTATTGAAAGTTCCTATGACCCTGCAGCGACCAGTAGTGCAGCCGCTGCCGGGATGTGGCAATTTATCCCAAGTACCGGACGGATTTATGGTTTAAGACAGACCAGTCTGTATGATGGCCGTCGTGATGTGGTGGAATCGACCCGTGCAGCTTATGAGTTTTTAGGTGGACTATATAACCAGTTTGGTTCATGGGAACTGGCTTTGGCGGCTTATAATGCGGGTCCGGGACGGATCCAGCAGGCGATTAACCGCAATAAGGCAGCCGGCTTGCCTACAGATTACTGGTCACTGAAACTGCCTCAGGAAACCATGAACTATGTGCCACGCTTCCTGGCCGTAGCGCAAATTATTAAAAATCCGGGGGCCTATGGGGTGTCTTTACCACCGATTGCCAACCGTCCTCACTTTAGGGAGGTATCGGTCGGGCCGGTAAACTTAAATGAAGTCGCCTCCATTACCGGTTTAAGCCGTGCCGAGCTGTACCAGTTAAATCCAGGACATCGTGGGGACTGGGTTGATGAGCAAAGCCCGATGAAGATCATTATTCCTGCGGATTTAAGCCCTGCTATTGATGCAAGGCTCAAGAAACTCTCACCGAGTTCAGGTGCGCTATGGGCAAGCACGGCAAAACCCTTTACTCCGGAAAGAAGCAATCCGCCTGAGTTAAATATGCAAGTGATTAATCCGGCCAAAACAGCACCACCGGTATTAGCTACAAACACGCCTAAAAGTTCTCAGCCAGCCACTGCTACCCCAGTGAATGCGGCAAATCCTGTGGCAGTAACAAAGCCTTCAAGTAGCAAACGTATGGCTACGCCTCAAGGCCCTGATGCCTTGGCATCTTTTGCTGCAAATAGCGATATTCCAAGTGCACCACGTATTCCTGTTGCGGTGAGTCAGGTGGCGAATGTCAAGCCTGTGACGGTAGAACCTCCATTGTCTGCTGCTGAGCGTGAGCAGATTATGGCGGCAGTGAAAGCAGAAGGTGAAAATAAAACGCTAGAACAGGTACTGCAACCGGTAGCCAGTAAAGCTGAACAGGAAAAAGTCGTAGCAGAAATTAAAGCGATTGCACCGCAAGGCACCGAAATAGTCGATCCGTTTGACGGCAAAATCAAGTTAACGGCCATTCAAACCAGTTTGTCGGTCGCTGAACAGCAAGGTAAGGAGTTAACCAAAGGTTTTGCTTATCCAAAAGGTGTGGCGGAAAGTACCAAGCCTGATTCAGATGAAGCCAAACGTAACCAGGGCAAAAATTACGTTAAGACAGATACTGAAATTGTAGTGGTTGCACCGAAAGGAAAACGCAGTACCTATACCGTTCAACAGGGCGATACTTTAGCCGTTATTGCCATGAAAAATGGCCTGAACTGGCGTGATGTAGCCAAATGGAACCAGATTGATCCAAACTCTCCGCTGTACGTGGGAACCAGTATTTATTTATATGATGCCAAACCACAAAATAGTGAAAAAAATACCGAAACTTCATCATCGGCCAAGTCTAAAGCACAGCCTGAAACCTATGTAGTTCAGGCCAATGACAGTCTGACCGGAGTGGCCAGCCAGTTTGGCTTGTCGGTGAAGCAGCTGGCAGATTTCAACAATTTATCGGTCAGCAGCGGTTTACGTGTCGGGCAAAAATTATCGTTAAAAGAAACTGCTCAAAGTCATTCCGATATTGTTGAAACTAAGAACAATAATTCAAAATCCGCTGCTAAAGTGAAAACCAAATCTTATGTGGTCAAACGTGGTGAATATCTCAAACTGATTGCTGACCGTTATGCATTATCCAATCAGGAGTTGGCCGATTTAACCAGCGGATTAACTGCAGGCAGCAGTTTAATGGTGGGACAAAAAATTAATGTGCCACTGCATGAAGTAAACAGCAAGCCGGAAGAAAAAGTGAGTCCGGTTAAAATAGATCCGGTAGTTATTGAGCCATCCTATAAAACGGAAAATTATCAGGTGCAACGTGGCGATACCCTGTCGAGTATTGCAGCCAAATCGAAAATTTCCTTAACCGAACTGGCACAGCTGAATAAATTATCCAACAACAGTGGCGTTCGGGTAGGTCAAACTTTGAAGATTCCTGTAAGTTCAACTGTTCCGGAGAGTTATACCGTGCAATCCGGGGATAGTCTGTCGGCCATTTCTGCCAAATACAATTTAGGCATGGATTATATTGCCAATATCAACGGTATTAACCGCAATACGGGTTTACGTGTAGGACAGCGTTTGAAACTGACGGGTGAAGAACCTGTCGCAGCATCTAACAAAGTAGAAGCGAAAATTGAAAAAGTCAGCTTTGAAAAGAGTGATAGCCATGTAGTTAAATCTGGCGAGACATTAAGCAATATTGCGAAAAAATATCATTTACAGCTGGATTATTTAGCTGCATTGAATGGCTTAACCCGCAATTATACGGTCCGTATTGGGCAACGTTTAAAAATTGACGGGGATCTGCCAAAACTGGATGCTAAAGTGGATGAGCCTATCGCAAAAGCAGTGAAATCATCTAAAAATACCGATGCTTATACCGTGAAAGCGGGCGAGTCTTTAAATGCCATTGCCAACCGGACAGGGGTATCGGTTGCTGAATTGGCGGCGATGAATGATTTGAATGTTCGTGCCGGTTTACGTGTGGGGCAGCAGATTGTTATTCCTAAAACTGTGGTTGAATATAAAGTCAAACGTGGCGATACCCTGATTGGGCTGGCCAGCCGTTATGGTCTGGAAAGTTCCAAACTTGCAGAAATGAATGATATGCAACCCAATAAACAATTGCGCATTGGTGATGTGATTAAAGTTCCAAACTTATAATAAATGCAAAGACAGGGAGTCAGTTTAGATGTCATTTGCCAGGGCGAAATATTGGGGTTTTGCATGGGGGCTTAGTCTTTTGACACAAGGGCTATGGGCTGCCGTGCAGACTAAGCCCTATATTGCCATTCATAGCCAGCCGAAATATGCTGGCTTGTCGGTCATGCCCTATGCCAATCCCCAGGCGCCTAAAGGTGGCTATTTAAGTACTGCCAGTAATGGGACTTTTGACAATTTAAACAGTATGAATGGCAAAGGCAGCTCAACCGATGGGGTGGAATACCTGTTTGATTCGCTGATGTCGAATTCGCTGGATGAGCCGGGGGTGATGTATCCTTTGCTAGCGGAGAAAGTGACTTATGATCCCAAGCAGACCCAATTTGTCATTTTCCATCTCAATCCCAAAGCACGTTTTAGCGATGGCAGTGCAGTGACTGCCGAAGACATCAAATTCACTTTTGATACGTATCAAACCAAGTCCAATCCGGGACTGCAAATGTATCTGGCCGATCTGGATAAAACCGAAGTATTGTCTAAATATGCAGTCAAGATGAGTTTTAAGTCTGCCAATAATGCAGAGATGCCGCTGATTCTGGCGCAAATGCCAATTTATTCAAAACGCGATTGGCAGAAGAAGGATTTCACTCGGGTCACCATGCAACCGATTTTGGGATCAGGTCCATACTTGATTGATCGCATAGATGCAGGACGCAGTATTAGCTATAAACGCAATCCAAACTATTGGGGTAAAGACTTAGCGGTTAATAAAGGACGATATAACTTTGATCGCCTGAAATATGTCTATTACCGCAATCTGGATATTGCCTTTGAAGGCTTTAAGTCGGGCCAATATACCCTGCATGAAGAATTTACCGCACGTAAATGGGTGACTGAATATCATTTTCCCGCCGTCCAAGCAGGCATGGTGGTGAAATACCGGTTCCAGCACCAGAACCCGATTCCAACACAAAGTTTTGTCTTTAATACCCGTCGTGCGCCTTTTCAAGACATCCGGTTTCGCCAAGCCATCACCTATGCTTATGATTTTGAATGGCAAAACAAGGCGCTGTTTTACGGACAGTATCGACGCTTACAAAGCTATTTTGCCAACAGTGAATTGGAAGCCAAAGGCACGCCCAGTCCTGCAGAGCTGGCCATTTTAAAACCCTATCTAGCCCGACTGAATCCGATTCAGCGGCAGGGAGTGCTGCAAAATTGGAAATATCCGGTGTCGGATGCCAGCGGATTTAATCGCAATAATCTGCTGACTGCACGCCAGTTGCTCATCAAAGCCGGCTATACCTTTAAAAATGGCCGTTTGCTGGATACCCAAGGCAAGCCGATCCGGATTGAATTTTTAATCCATCAGGATGGTTTGCAGCGTACCCTGATGCCCTTTATTCGCAATATGAAACGTTTGGGTGTGGAAGTGGCGATCCGCCATGTCGATGTGCCGCAGTATATCGAGCGCATGCGGACCAAGGATTTTGACATGACCACCAACGTGATGCCGCAGTCGCTCAATCCGGGCAATGAGCAGGCACAGTTCTGGGGCAGTGCATCGGCAGATCAGCCGGGAAACTACAACTATGCCGGTATTAAAAATCCTGTGATTGATGCGATTGTACAGCAGGTTATTCATGCACCGAGTCGTGAGCAACTGGTGCTGAAAACCCGGGTGCTGGATCGTTTATTGCGTGCCGGTTATTATCAAATTCCGACCTATGGCAAGGGTGAAAACTGGTTTGCTTACTGGAACATGTATCATCAACCGAAAGTGAAACCGAAGTTGTCATCGGGCATTGACTACTGGTGGAGTGATGCCGGGCAAGCGCAAAAAGTGACCCGGTATTTAGGTCAAAAATAAACAATAAGTCATAACGCAGGCACAGGGAACACTGTTTCGATGGGCATATATATATTAAAAAGACTGCTGCTGATTATTCCAACGCTGTTTTTCATTTTGTTGATTAACTTTGTGGTGATCCAGATTGCGCCGGGTGGACCGGTTGAGCAAGCCATTCAACAGGCAGAAGCTTTTCAGGGCCTGGGTGCAACGGGTGGCGAAACTGCTGCTGCAAAAAATAATTATCAGGGAGCAAAAGGTTTAAGTGCAGAAATGGTGGAAAAGATTAAAGCCCAATACGGCTTTGATCAGCCTGCGCACATCCGCTTCTGGGACATGCTGAAAAGTTATGCCAGCTTCGATTTCGGCAGCAGTTTTTTTAAAGACAAGCCGGTGACGCAATTGTTGTGGGAAAAAATGCCTGTGTCCCTGTCTTTGGGTTTATGGAGCACTTTGCTGATTTATCTGGTGTCTATTCCCTTAGGCATTAAAAAAGCCCGTCAGCATGGCATGCTGTTTGATAAATCTACTTCGCTGTTACTGGCGATTGGTTATGCCGTGCCTGCCTTTGTATTTGCGGTGTTACTGATTGTGTTCTTTGCCGGTGGTTCCTATTTTCAGTGGTTCCCGCTGCAAGGTTTGGTATCGGAAAATTTTCACAGTCTAAGCTGGCTGGGCAAAATCAAAGACTATTTCTGGCATATGACCTTGCCTTTACTGGCGATGGTGATTGGCGGTTTTGCTGGGTTGACCTATCTGACCAAATATTCCTTTATGGAAGAATTAAACAAGCAGTATGTACTGGCAGCGCGCTCTAAAGGCCTGACAGAATCACGGGTACTCTATGGTCATGTTTTTCGTAATGCCATGCTTATAGTGATTGCCGGTTTGCCTGAAGCGCTGATCGGGATTTTCTTTGTTGGCAACCTGTTTATTGAAATTATCTTCAATCTGGATGGTTTGGGGCTGCTGGGCTTTGAAGCCATCCAGCAGCGTGATTATCCGGTTATTTTCGGAACCCTGTTCTTATTTACCTTGCTGGGTCTGATTCTGCGATTAATCAGTGATGTGCTGTATCAGGTGATTGACCCGCGGATTAATTTTGATTCGCGAGGTGCTGAATAATGTCCCCGTTAATGCAAGCACGCCTGAAACGCTTTCAGGAAAATAAACTCGGTTTTGGCTGCTTAATCCTTTTTGCCGTGATTTTTGTGTTGTCGCTGGCTTCTGAATTGATCGCCAACGATAAACCGCTGTTGGTAAGCTATAAACATTCACTGTATGTGCCGGTGTTCAAGTCTTATCCGGAAACGACTTTTGGCGGGGTGTTTGAAACTGAAGCTGATTATAAAGACCCGGTCGTGCAGCAATTGATTGATGAAAAAGGCTGGGCGATCTGGCCACTGATTCAATATTCCTATCAAACACCCAATTTGGAACTGGCAGTACCGGTGCCATCTGCACCGACCTCGCAAAACTGGTTAGGTACCGATGATCAGGGACGTGATGTATTGGCCCGTATTCTATATGGTTTGAGGGTTTCACTGCTATTTGGTTTTGCACTCACAATTGCATCAGCGCTTTTAGGTATTGCTGTAGGTGCGATTCAGGGCTATTACGGTGGCTGGGTCGATTTATTGGGACAGCGTATCCTGGAGGTATGGGGCGGTTTGCCGATGCTATTCATGGTGATGATTCTGGTCAGCATGTTTACTCCAAACGTCTACTGGCTGTTTCTGATCATGCTGTTATTTGGCTGGACCACTTTGGTCGGTCTGGTACGTGCGGAATTTTTAAAGGCGCGTCATCTGGACTACGTCCGTGCCGCACGTAGTCTGGGCGTCACAGACCGAACCATTATGCTGCGCCACATCTTGCCCAATGCCATGAGTTCCAGCCTGTCACAGCTCCCTTTTATGCTCACAGCCAACATCACTGCACTGACGGCATTGGACTTTTTAGGCTACGGTTTACCACCGGATGCAGCCTCTTTAGGCGAGCTGTTGTTGCAGGGTAAATCCAACCTGAATTCACCATGGCTGGCACTATCCGGCTTCTTTACTCTGGCCATTGTCCTATCTTTACTGATTTATATTGGGGAGGCGACACGTGATGCATTCGATCCAAGACGCCAATAATCCGCAAGCCTTGTTAAGCGTGCAGCATTTAAATATCCGGCAAGCAGAGCATGTGCTGGTAGCTGACCTGAATTTTCAGTTGCATGCCGGTGAAACCGTTGCACTGGTCGGTGAAAGTGGTTCGGGTAAGTCGATTAGCAGTTTGGCTTTACTCGGACTGTTACCCAGTACTTTGAAGATTCAAGGTCAGGCCTTATTGGGACAGCAAAATCTACTGGCACTGAAAACTGAACAGTTACGACAAATTCGTGGCCAGAAAATTGCCATGATTTTTCAGGAACCGATGACGGCTTTAAATCCCTTGCACAGGGTGGAAAAAATTATTGGTGAAACCTTATTGCTGCAAGGCTGGTCCAAACAAAAGGCCAAAGCACGAATTATTGAATTATTAAAAGATGTCGGCATTCCCGACCCTGAAGAGAAATTGCGCCGTTATCCGCATGAGCTTTCTGGCGGACAGCGGCAGCGCGTGATGATTGCCATGGCACTGGCCTTAGATCCGGACATTCTGATTGCCGATGAGCCGACCACAGCACTGGATGTTACCTTGCAAGCACAGATTTTAAAACTGCTTAAATCTTTGCAGCAAAGCCGAAATATGGCGATGATTCTGATCAGCCATGATCTTAATCTGGTACGTCGCTATGCCGATCAGGTCATTGTAATGAACAAAGGTGTAGTAGAAGAACAGGGCAGCGTAGCGGAAATATTTCAATATCCGAAACAGGCCTATACCCGAGATTTACTGAATCATGATTTTGGTGAGGCGCTACACATTCCAGAAGCTGAAAATTTATTGACCTTAAAGCAGGTTGCGGTGAAGTTCCCGATCAAGCAGGGATTACTCAACTGGGTCAAAGACTATTTTATTGCGGTCGAGCCTTTGGACTTACAATTAGCCCAAGGTGAATCGATTGGTATTGTCGGTGAAAGCGGTTCAGGTAAAAGTTCACTGGCTTTGGCTATTAGCCGTTTGATCAAAAGTGACGGTGAAATTGTGCTGCTCGGTACCGATTTAAACCAATGCAATGAAAAACAGTTACGGCCTTTACGTGCCGAATTTCAGATGGTGTTTCAAGACCCGTTTAGCAGTTTGAATCCGCGTTTGAATGTCGAGCAAACCATTGGTGAAGGCTTGGGCTTAAAAAAACTTTCTGCTACAGACATATCTCAGCGGATTGATGAAGCACTGGAAAAAGTAGAATTGCCGATCAGCTTTAGAACTCGTTATCCACATGAGCTGTCAGGTGGACAACGTCAGCGTGTCGCCTTGGCACGCGCTTTGGTGTTGAATCCTAAACTGCTGATACTGGATGAACCGACCTCGGCGCTGGACCGTACCACACAACGCGCCATCGTGAAATTGCTCAGACGCTTGCAGCAGGAACATCAGATCAGTTATCTGTTTATCAGCCATGACCTGCAAGTGGTTAAAGCCCTGTGTCAGAAAGTGCTGGTGTTACGCCGTGCACAGGTGATGGAATTTCAAGACACTGAACAGTTGTTTTTAAATCCGCAAACTGAATATACCCGTCAATTAATCGAAGCAAGTCAGTATGTTTAAAACTACTGACAAGTCATATTGTCAAATAGCCTATTGACGAATTGTATATTCAGGTTAGAGTTTCACTCTATATAAATACAAATAAGTCAGGATTGAGAGATGAGCCACCTTGCTGAAGCCATTACCATTCGAAATATCACTTTTAAAAACAGAATAATCAAAGCTGCAATGAGTGAGGCTCTGGCAAATGATGCTGGTCAGCCGAGCCAGTTGCATTTTAATCTTTATGAAACCTGGGCCAAAGGTGGCTTGGGCTGTGCCATTACAGGAAATGTGATGGTAGATTTCCGTGCCAAAAATGAACCGGGCGTGGTAGTGATTGAATCGGAACGTGATTTGGCCAAGCTACAGCAATGGGCAGCGCTCGGCAAGAAATATGGCATGGTGCAACTGGTGCAATTATCCCATCCCGGCCGCCAGTGTCCTAAAGGTCTAAACAGGGAAACTGTAGCACCTTCGGCTGTGCCTTTTTCTCCTGCACTGGCAACTACCTTTGGCACACCACGTGAATTACGTGAAGATGAGATTATCGATATTATCCAGCGTTTTGCCATTTCTGCACAAATCTGCGAAAAAGCTGGCTTTGAAGGCATACAGTTGCATGGTGCGCATGGTTATCTGATCAGCCAGTTTTTATCGCCATTGACCAACAAGCGTCAGGATCAATGGGGTGGTTCGATTGAAAACCGGATGCGCTTCCTGTTGGAAATTTATAAGGCTGTCCGTGCTGCAACCTCGGATCAATTTATCATTTCCGTGAAACTGAACTCGGCTGATTTCCAGCGTGGCGGCATTACCGAAGATGAAGTGGTTGCGGTCTTTAAAGCCATAGATGCTGCTGGAATCGATCTGATCGAGATTTCTGGTGGAACTTATGAAGCTCCGGCTATGGCGGGCGCGAAAGAAGACAAGCGCAAAGCCAGCAGTATTGCCCGCGAAGCCTATTTCCTCGATTTTGCCGAGAAAATTCGCAAAGAAGTGAAATGCCATTTAATGGTGACTGGCGGTTTTCGTACCGTAGCGGGTATGAATGCGGCACTGGATAGTAGGGCCTGTGATTTTATTGGTATTGCCCGCCCATTGGCAGTGGAAACCGATTTAACCGATCGACTGATTGCAGGGCAGGATGTACGTTATGCGGTGGATAAAATCAAAACCGGCATTCCTATAGTCGATAAAATGGCGATTATGGAAATTATCTGGTATGCCGCACAGTTTAAGGATATTGCCCAAGGTAAATGTCCCAATCCGAAACTGTCACCGCTGAAAGTTTTTTTGAAATATGCCAAAAACAATATTACCGCCATTATTAAAGGGCAGATTAATTCACGTCGTAGTGCTTAAGGCTACCATGCTTTAGACCAGTAAGACTGAAACTGCACAGCAACAGCAGACCATCGTTCTTTTTTTCCGTGTACATTGAAAGGCAGGTCTGCTCTATTTTTATAATTTCTTTAGATGTACAGCAAAGATCAAGCAATATTGAAATTCAATCCATTTAAAAACAAAAAAGCCTGATTCATGACGATCAGGCTTTTTGCTGAGATATTACTCTCTCGAATATGGCGACCCTACGGGGATTCGAACCCCGGTTACCGCCGTGAAAGGGCGACGTTCCACTGGCGTTTTTTTAAGCATGTTTTTTGTAAAGTTATGTTAACGTGGGTAGGAATTTTAAAACGTGGTGTAAATTTTCAGGCGCTAAATGTGAGTATCTTTGTGTTATTCGAATATCCGAATGACCCAACAGCGTTGAGACATGATAGAGGGGAACGCCTTGTTTCACGAGAAAGCTAGCAAATGTATGTCGCAGATCGTGAATCCTAACAGCACCTAACTCAGACCTTTTTACTGCAATCTCAAATCCTCTCCTAAAACTCTTTATATGTGTATCTGTATTTTTGTTATAAAAAACATAATGTTTATGTTGTTTCAATCTATATAAAGCAGCAATAGAAACTGTATTTAATGGCTTATAGACTGTTTTCTTATTTTTGCTAAGTGAATTGCGAACAATAAAATAGCGATCATGCAGAAATACGTTGTTCCAGGTGAGTGTTGTTAATTCAGAAGCACGGCAACCTGTATTTAAAGCCAGAACAACAAAATCATGTAGCATTTGATTATTATGTTTTAATGTTGCAGTTAGTAACTGGTGACATTCGACAGCAGTTAAATAACGCGGAATAAAGTCATCTTCAAATAGTTTAAAGCGATTAAATACATTCTTAAAATTCGCTGACTGGTTGTATTTCAAATAGTAGTTAAATGCAGACTTAATGACGTTCATTTCTCGATTGATCGTACTGTTTTTCACACCCGAAAGCTGTCTATAAATGCAATAGTCCGTCAGGACATCTATCGTGATTTCATCATATTGATAAAACCATTCGATATATTTTATTTTGTCTTCATAGCTATGTTTTGATTGAAATAAACCGTTCTTAGAATAGAAGTCTAGTATTTCTTTTACATTCATTTTTTAACCCATAGTAAAAAGTCGCTTCGCTCGGTTAATCTCTCATAGAACAGAGGAGAGTAGGTAATCAGGGAGGGGAATAGGCGGATACTTTGATTCGTGGGCAAGACTGCCCACTCTAGCCCCGCAGACGCGGGGTGACATGCGAGAGAACAGGGGCGCACTCTATGACATATCGATATATTCGCTTTGTTAGCGAATATATGGAAAATCAGAGATTTTCCGAACCGAGTATTTTGATGCAAAAAAACCATTCATCATAAAAAACTTGACAAAACACTGCTGGCACATGTTTTGCTTATGATGTATTTTTGATCATGTAACGACATTACTTGTCGCTTGTGATTCGAAAAAATAGAAAGAACTAGGAATAACTGTTCATATTAAGCCATCTTCTCGGGCTTCTTCTATCTTAGCCATCTGTTCAGTATTTTGTTGATTATTGTTCTGATTATTGAGCGAATTATTGACTTGAGCATTATTAATTCCTTGTTGTTGTGATGCTTTGGCATAATTGAAAGGACGGTAACCTAACAGCCATTTTCTGCAATCATCTTGGGATACATTAGACATATAATTGCCCTGCTGATCTATAGCCATGAGCCGACCGTTTGAAAGCGTCATAACGCCAGACATTCTTGGGAAGTCTTGCGGTTGTATTTGTGGTTTATATTCGAAGTCGTAGGGCTTATTAGGATCATAGACAACAGCCTGAAAAACTTGGCCGTCTGGTAAAACAGAAGCTTGTTGTTTGGTGAGTTGGTCAAACCAAGAAACACATTCGGGCAAGTTAATGTTGATTGCCTTTCTACATTCAATATCAGGATTGAAGTTTTCTTTATATTCAGCTAAAACCTGTTCAGTTGTTTGGCCCTGTTTTGCTTTTAACATTACATATTCAGGTTGTTCTATTGGCTTTTCTTGTACTGTTTGATCTTTAAGAAATAAACCAAAAAAACCAGTTTCAGAAGCTTTAGAGAATCCAAAGGCAAAAATTAGGATAGGTATTGCAAAAAATAGCATGTATAAAAGCGGTACACGTTTTTGTATGTTATGAACGTTTGACGATACATAATATTTATATAGGTTTTTTGGGTAGCGAAAACGCTTTACAGATAGAGCCTGTTTTCTTGTAGCATTTGCAAAATAAGTCTGTACCTCTGCAAATTCATAAATCATAGCAACATCTAAGCCCCATAATCGACGCATAACATAATGCACAGAACAGGCAGCACGCACATGCTCATTTAAAAGTTTTGGGTTTTGAGTAATTAGATAAATATCAAAGCCAAAGTGTCCATGTAGCGTTAGCGAGTATCCAATATCTAAGATTTGTTCTTTTCGTTTTTTTTCTGCGTCAGTTCGTGCTGGGGGTAGCAAATCTTTTGCAGAGAAAGCAGGATGTTCATGTGCTTCATCATAGAAGACAATAGAACCATCGGGCAGATCGCGCCAGTCGAAAGGATTTTCAACTGTTGAATGAATAGGAAGCACACCTGGGTAATTCATGCCGATGATGTTGGTATATATGCGCCTGTTTGGATGCTTTCGGGATAATTGGTCTATTAAAGACATGCAATATAAGCTTTTGCCTGTTCTTGGTGGTGCGGAAATAAGTGTTTGCATATTAGCTTAGGATTCGCACAACTTGCGGTCGTCGTCGTCGTAACTCCTCCTCCTCCCTTAGTTATGCTTTGCCTAAAGCCAGTTTTGATGACTTAATGAATGCAGCTGTACCGATTGCAGACATGATCACAGACAAAGCTTGTGGGATTTTTAAAATGCCCATAATGCCCATAATATCCGCTGGTACATTGTTATATAGTCCGAGCATTGCATTTTGAGCTTGCATCACTAGATCATTAATAAAGGTATAAGAAATAAAAGCTAAGCCAGCACCTAAAAGGAGCTTGGCAACCAATGACGAAGCAAATGCAGCAAGAATCGTTATAAGTAACTGTGGCATTATGATTTACTCGTGATAATGTAAGCACCGTACAAGTACGAAGCTATAAGAATTAAAGTACCGAAAATCGCTAATTTGTCGCACCACATAGCGAAGCTGAAAGACTTGGAAAAAGTTTTTCCAGTAAACAATTGGAATGAAAGAGTGCGATCCGCAGGACAAGCAGCAGAACCGCCGAAGATGTTTGTATTTAAATCTTGTGGAGTTAGAGCCTTTTCAGGTACAGCATCATTTCCAAATGGATTATCACCGCCAGTACCGTTAGAACCATCCTCGCCACCAGTGAGCCAGTCTTTTATATCGGAAAGCAAAGAATTATTTTCATCAAGTTTGGCATTGGTTTCTGTTAAGTCTGTGCCATCGACAGTCCCACCCTCAGAACCTCCGTCCTGATCAATCTTGCCTAAAATGGCATCCAATTTATTTGATAAAACAGAAGTCATATTTTTAATGACGTTTTCCAATCTATCTAAATTAATAATGGTATTAGTTGTTGTATTAGTGGTTGTATTCGTCGTTGTATTAGTAATATTGGTGTTATTTTCAGTTGAACTGGTAGAAGTGCTAGTACTTGTAGATGTACTAGTACTTTCACTGTTAGCTGTATTTTGGGTTGGTGGACCATTAGGATCAGCAGGATCAGGAGTTGCAGGATCAGGTGTTGGATTATTAGGGTCAGGTGTTTTAGGTGGTGGTGTTGTACCACAATCTAGTCCAGTTGAAATAGCGGTGCAAGTCATGCCAGGTTCCATATCAACATCAACACAAGCACGCAAACGATATTGACAACCTTGAACACAAACATAAGATTTAGAATTAACGGGAACTTTTAAATCTTTTTGTGTAGCGGAGGGACAAGATTGTTCAACAAGCGTAACACTAAATGAAGAAAGATAAGGTGAATCAGGTGAAGAAGAATAATAACAAACAGCAGCAGTAGCAGGACCATTAACCTCAACATCTACAAAATACTTGCCTAGTGAAGCTGTACCGTATCGACACGCATGCTCTGCTGTTGAAGCTAAGGAAGAAGAATAAGGATTAGACCAAAACATGGCTGCATTAGTGTAAATAGGAAAAATTAGAATAAAAAAAATTAAATATTTAAACACTTTGATAAAACCCCCAAATATTTAATTTCTTATTTCAAGAGACGATAAAAAGCCAAGAAAAGAACAGCTAAGATAATCCAGTTAAGATCAGATTCTGTCATTTTCTTGGCTCCAAAAATTAACGACCGAAGAAGCCGATAACTTTTTTTGCACCGTAAATTACTACAACGATGCCTAAAGCCCATAAAGCTCCAGTTTCAATGTTTGCTTCTGCATCTGCACCAGCTAAAGCGGTTGACACATCAAGAGCATTGGCATTGCTAGAGATAAGAGCAGTTGAAGCAACAGCACCTAAACCATAGGTTGCAATGTTTTTACGGTTGATTACCGCTAAGCGGTTTTGAGTTGTCTTTTTCATGACATTTCTCCATTAAAAAAAGCGCATTATTTTTTTTACTACAAAGACCAGCGCGAAAATCCCTATAGCCCACTGGAGGATCACATCACGATCAGCTCCAGTTAATTCAGGCAGAAAGCTAGCTTCCTGCCATTCCGTACAAACTTGTGCAGTACCTGCCGTTGGTGGTGTTAAGGATTTGCACTCGTATGACATTTTTTAAATCCTATTTAAGACCGTAAGGTCTGCAACATCCCAACAGTCACCGCACGTTTGTACTCAGTCATGTATTCACGCATGAACTCATTCGAGTTTTCGAGCAACGCAATAATCTCTGGTGACAGTGGAATGTCCTGTGTGTATTTGCCAAATGCGAACCCTTTAGCCCAAGCTGCATATAACACTTTTTCTAGTTCAGGATCCGCCATTGGTAATGTCCTTATTTAGATGCAGGAGCTAAAGGCGTAACATTGTGAACAACTTGTGTTAGGCGTGAACCTGTCGTAACAACTTCAAATTCAATTTTGGCCTTAATTGGAAAATCCAAATCCTGAAGCTTTTTACAGTTGTCAGAAGAACCCCATTTGTATTGAACCGTTTCGGCACCAAAGCCGACACCTTCAGCAAAATCAGTCATCACTGAAATTTTTGTAAAATTGTGGTTAGTACCATCAATAGTGCTATTGAAAGCTTTAACGCCAGTGATCACACATTCATTAGTAAATCTCATTTTAGTTTTCCTTAAATAGCCTAAGTAATAGAACCTTGTCCCTAAGCAGGCATAGCAGAGGGGGGCATTGAATTCGAGTAATCCAGATAAAACGGTTCGAGCCGTTTTGGATATTCATCAACTTCATGAGTCAAAATGTCCAAAACAATGCTGTCGTCTTGATAAAAATCACGTATTGCTGCAATGTATTTGCCGAATTGATGTTGTGTAATGCTTATCGCTTTATCCCAAACAATTTTTGCTGTCTTTTTAATGACTTCCAGCTTCACAGGTTGCTGTGAATAATCAAGGGCATGAAAGCAGGGATAGGCAGCTACAAAGTGCTGGGAAGCATTGAGCATGGCATCGAGTGGGATGTAGCAATTCTTGGCTTTATATTCGACCTCAGCACGCATCCATTTCGAATCTGTTTGTCCGAGTTGTTTACCCTTTTCATAGATACGTGCGTATTTTGAAGATTTACGTGTGCCCACGTAGGCAGTTGATCCTGAACCGTCAGGCGTCCAGTAATCACCAATAATGTTAAATTTAGGTGGGCGACCACCTGATTTATAACCGCCTAAATCGAATTGTTCTTTAGCCCAATGGATTGAGATGTTGTCAGATTCAAAGTCATCATGGGCCAAGTCTATACGTGTGATTTTAGGGCGGTGAGCAAATAATCTTAGCCAAGCATGTAGATCATCTTCCCAGCCGTAATTGCCTAAAGTACAGCCCAAGCCATTGATCATGACTAGGATTGTGTCATTTTGACCGCCTACACAGATATGTCCGCAGCCATTTTCCAGTTTGTAGGTTTCTTCATAGTAGTTAATGCCTTTAGGCATTTTTGACTCTATGCCAAAGCCGAAAATATCTTTTAGGACTTTGCCCATAGCGTAGGCATAGTCTGAATTGGTAAACAAGGTATCTATTGGAAAACCGCATTGGTTTTCTATTGTGTTGTAAACCTTGAGTTTTTCCCGCTTTACGTTGTCAAATGTGGTTTTATGGATTGAAAAATTAATCCAGTCAGTAACCGCTATTTGTCCAGATGCAGGGCGACGTATAAGTTGATGAACCGCTTCACCTTTTTCATTAATCACCATGACCGTATCGAGCAGGGGATAGTCTCTATAGCCATCATGGAGTACGTTTAGAACCTGTTTTATTTCTGCATTGAATTGAGCCGTTAGATTTTGCTTTTGGTCCTCGTCCCCATCTTCGCCCTCTATTGTTTCGGAAACGATGTTTTCGATTTGGGACTTTCTGATCTGGCTTAGGAGTTGGTTTGCTATCGCTAACTTTTCCCCCGTATTACTAAGGGGGTTAGGCATCACCTCATCAAATAGCTTTCCCCACAGTGGGAATGTGGATAAAGGTTGATTCGTGTTCTTAAATAGTGGAAATGCCGTGTTAAGTGTCGGTAATCCGTGGTTGCTGTGAATGCTATTTGTTGACATGGTTCAGCCCCCGTATTGCTGACATTCTTTATTGTGATCATCAAGATCATCAATAAAAGCTGTAATTGATGTTGTTTCTAATTCTTGTAGAACAATTTCTTCAATGGTGCACAAGACTGCCAAGATGTCATCGCATGAGTTGCCATCCATGATGTAGCATTTCCCCTTGTTGTATAGGAAACTGGCTATTTGCTCGTAGCATTTGATTTCTTGTTCAGTCATAACTTAGCCCCACTGTTCAGCCATTGCTAACGCAATGCCTGGAAATGTACGAGAACGATCTTTCCAACGATCAATGCCAGGAGAAGCGAGATGAACTTTTGACCAAGACTTATATTCAGGATCACCCTTTTCTGGTGGAACCAACTTGTTTGTTGGAATCAATTCAGGTAATCCAATTAGCTCGAATCCAGTAGCCTTGAAAGCAGCATCACCGAACCAGTGAGGCTGTACTATTTGGCGAATGCCAGGATTAATACGCTCAATTGCGTAACAATGCATAATTGGATTTTCAATGGCTTTCTTAGGAATTGGAGCATCACGCAATAACTTATAAAAATCAGCAGCGCTATCAAGATCAGCCCACATTTGTTGTTTTGTCTTTCCTGAGGGTGGGACATGAAGCCAACGAACACCAGAATTTGTAAGTCTTGTACAAGGCGGAAAGGCAATCATTAAATCCCAATCTTGATACAAGAGATCACGCACATCGCCTTGGTAATGGTTGCCATCTATTTCAGTGGGAAGAAGATCACAACTCAGGACATCATGACCAAGTTTTGCAAATGATTCGCGAACACGTCCTGAATATTCACATGCAACTAAAACTTTCATGACTTAGCCCTCAAACCGCTAAACGATCAAGAACAGATTGCATAACGTTTCGCTTATGCTCAAATAGAACATGACGCAAATAAACGTCAGTGCGAGGAGTCATATAAATATCTGTTTCATTTGTATTTTTAATGATGAAACAGGAGAGACGATCAGAACGCTTCATCAACAATGAGACAGTCGGGCTTTTTTCCAAAGCCTTAAACATTTTTTCTAGTTCTTCTCTATTCATCTCATGCCCCTTGTTTACATTTCTTCCTTACAACTCTTCGACATTTGAGAAGTTTTTGTGTAAAAAAAACTTCTATAATCTCGAAATGAAAAGTATTCGATAATTGCGAAAAATGCAAGGGGGCGAAAAATGCTCAAAGACTTAATAGAATTGTGCAAAGTGAAGTTTAGAAGCTATAACAATTTAGCGAAAAAACTGGGTGTTTCACCATCATATATATCAGAATGGAAGTCGGGTGTACGTAATCCGACACCTGCACAGATAGTGCAAATGGCTGAATTTATTGGATATGAGCCAGTACAAGTATTATTTTATGTTATGGAAGAGATCGACAGCAAAAATGCCGACCTCTGGAAGAAATGGCGTCCCTACGGGGATTCGAACCCCGGTTACCGCCGTGAAAGGGCGATGTCCTAGGCCTCTAGACGATAGGGTCATCTAAGTATTGGCGTCCCTACGGGGATTCGAACCCCGGTTACCGCCGTGAAAGGGCGATGTCCTAGGCCTCTAGACGATAGGGACGTTTCAGAGGTGGGCGTATAATAGGGTGGATAGGACACCCTGTCAAACCTTTTTCTGGGATAATGTTTAAAAATAGACTCAACTGAATAAAAATAAAACAAATGTATGAAATATGTTTTGAAAATCACTATTTTTCTGCGCTTAAACCCCCAATGATGCTGTTGACCACCGCTGGATGCTGTAAGTAACCGCTAATACTGTGAGGATTATAAAAAGATGTAGTAATCGCCTGGTTAATGATGGGTGGCTGAAAATTGAAAGGTGCTTCTGATAAAGGAAAAGCAGTCAAAAAATCATCGGGTGAATAAAAATTAAACCAGTCACCCTGCAGTTGGGGTGGTCTGGAAATAGGGGTGACGAGTTTTTCCTGAATGACTCTAAAAGCCAGGGGAGAGCCTAAGGTAATAAAGCGCTGTATTCTAAAATGCGGATATTGATGCAGCAGGTTGTAGGTAATGACCGAACCGAGGGAATGCGCCACCATAATATGATCTAGCTCGGGATGAAGATAAGACATGATCCGGTGATGGACTTCATGCATGAAATCCGGGTTAGATAAATATAAATAGGTTTCAATCAGGAATTTATGGATAAAGGTTTCATGCAGCTTGGGATAATGATTCAGAAATAGTGCCAGTTCCTTAAATGCATGATCTCTGGTGAGTGCGCTCATGAGGGCTAATCGCTGTGTGAATGACTTGGCGCATTCGGCGTTTACACTCGGTAATCTACTCGCACAGGGATGCTGTTCCGGGACAAGGGTAGTGTTATGCCTTAAATGAAAGGGAAGATGCAAATGCGGAATAGACTTGGGTAAAAAAGTCTCCAGATCGAGGTTGTTATATAAATGATGTTTGCTGAGCAAATCTCCATAAAAGGGGAAGCGTATTTCCAGGGCATTAAGATCAATATTTTGCTGAGAATTACGCAAACCGGTCTGAAAAGCAGATAGCCAACGCTGTTTTAATGAGGGTTGATCATAATTTTGTTGATTCATGCCGTGAATAAAAATGATTTTCATACATGGTCAGAGCTTTTATCAAAGGGATTATCTTGATTGAGCTTAAAAAAAAGAGCGGTACTTGACCACTCCTTTTCTGTGTTAGTTTTGCTTTCGATAGAAAACATAATAACTGAGATAACAACCCGCAATAAATAGCAGGCAGCCAATAAAGCCGGCCAGCATTTCCGGATCTGCTGCCATACTGATACAGGTAATAAAACAGAACACAAAACCTAGAATCGGTACAATCGGGAACAGCGGTGCGGCAAAGCCCAGCTCTTCCACGCTATGGCCGGCCTTATACCACTGGCGACGGAAATTAAACTGGCTTAAGCAAATGCTCATCCAGACCACCACCATGGTAAATGCAGCCACACCCAGCAGGTTCTTGAAGATGGTTTCCGGTGCAAACTGCTCTGACAGTAATCCCGGAATTGCACCAAACATGGTGACAATAATCGCCACAAAAGGAATGCCACGATGGTTCACTTTGGAGAACACGGCAGGTAGCTGTTTTTTGTCAGATAAAGACCACATCATGCGGGAAGCGGCATATAAACCCGAGTTGGCTGCCGATAATAGCGCGGTGATAATCACAAAGCGGATGATATCTTCCGCGTGTGGAATACCGATATAAGTAAATACTGTGACAAACGGACTGCTACTGACGCCTTCAGCACCTAAGCCTGCCATCTGATGCGGCAACAGTGCGCTAATCACCACAATGGTACCGACAAAGAAAATCAGCAGTCGCCAGATTGCGGCATTAATCGCTTTGGGTACGTTCTTAGCCGGGTCCTGGGTTTCACCTGCGGCAACGCCAATCAGTTCGGTGCCAGAGAAAGCGAAGTTGACAATCAGCATGGTGGCGAAAATTGGAAATAAGCCTTGAGGAAACCAGCCCTGAGCCGTAAGGTTGCTAAATAAAGGCGCAGAAGTGTTC
This sequence comes from Acinetobacter uliginosus, assembly GCF_044130295.1. Classification (NCBI taxonomy): domain Bacteria; kingdom Pseudomonadati; phylum Pseudomonadota; class Gammaproteobacteria; order Moraxellales; family Moraxellaceae; genus Acinetobacter; species Acinetobacter uliginosus. The sequence continues at coordinate 42,884 of NZ_JBIQOC010000016.1, forward strand.
CCCTGAAACGAAAGCACGCCAAAAATTGCCAACAAGCCGAGAATAATAAAGCTAATCACGGTCACGACTTTGACCAGGGAAAGCCAGAATTCAGATTCTGCAAACAGTTTGGTTGAACTCATATTGAGCCCAAACACAATGGCTGCAAAAACGATGGTCCAGATCCAGACTGAAATTTGCGGAAACCATTCCTGCATCAGCAAGGCTGCGGCGGTAAATTCGGTTCCCAGGGTGGCAGTCCAGGTCAGCCAGTACAACCAGGTAATCATATAACCGGTACCTGGACCAATATATCTGCGTGCATAGGTACCAAAAGAACCTGATTCGGGCATGTGCACCGCAAGTTCGCCCAGACAAAGCATGACTGCATAAGCGATTAAACCGCCTAATACATAGGAGATGATGGCACCTACAGGCCCCGTTTGTGCAATGACTTCACCCGAACCTAAAAATAACCCCGTGCCGATTGCGCCGCCTAGCGAAATCATGACCAGGTGTCGAGTACTCATAGCGCGTTTTAAAGGCGCAGAATTGCCCTGATGCATAGCATCATTCGGAGTATGAGATGACTGCATAAGAGAAAAAGAAAAAGAAAAATGAAGCGAACTATTGTAGTGAAAAACTACGAATCTGCAATGTAATAATGATAGGTGTTGAAGCTTGAATGATCGTATAGCACGATATATGGCGACCCTACGGGGATTCGAACCCCGGTTACCGCCGTGAAAGGGCGATGTCCTAGGCCTCTAGACGATAGGGTCGTTAGGAGGTGATGCGTATATTATGGATTTTTAATAAAGCTGTCAAACCTGTAATTGCGTTATTTTTAAAATATTGAATTAACTGCATAAAAAATGACAAGTAAAAAATATAAAAGTGCCGTTTTTAAAACGCTACTTGATCTGTCACTTTAAAACAGTATGAATTTTTAGCACGATATAACTTGTATTAATGCACCGTCTAGGAATAACTGAAACAGATGGTCCGTTGTGATCTCTCTGTTTAGCGATGGCTTAGGTTTTCCAGTAGACGAATACTGCGAAGACTGATAATAGTGCATAAGATAAATAATAAATTGAACGTATTATTTTAACTGTAGGTTAGGTGAATTTTAAATAAATCAAAGTTTTTGATAATTCAGACGGGTTGAGGGTGGCTTTAAATTAAAAAGACCACAAATTAGTGGTCTGGTGTTTGATATTTTTGAGGTTGCTCTTGTGCTGGAGCTGCTGCTGGCGTGATTGATGAATCTTTGTCTGGAGATTTATCTTTGCTGACGATATATAAATATAAAGCTGAGGGAAGAAGAATGATTAAAACAATAAAAGCTTTTTTCAACATGATTTCAGGGTCATTGATTTCAATAGAGTGAACTTAGCATGCAAATGGTGATAAAAAAAGGGTGCTGTAGCGCTTAAGGCTAAACTTTAAAAATCAAGCTTTGAAAATGAATATTCAGGATAGGATGAGTAATTTTAGAAATAATGTTCGGTGATTCACTCGAGCTTATGGTGGTTTTTGGGTGGTTCGTTTTTTCAATATACGAATGGAGGCTTTGAAGCTCAAAATGCTTTTCATGTATAAAAATGAGGGGGCATTAAAAAACTAAAAATAAATGAATAGCTAAATAAATAGGATAGAAAAATTGAAGAATAAATAAGAAAAATAGATGGCGTCCCTACGGGGATTCGAACCCCGGTTACCGCCGTGAAAGGGCGATGTCCTAGGCCTCTAGACGATAGGGACGTTTAGAAGATGGCGGTATCTTATTGATCCGCCATCAAGGTGTCAAGTAGATGGGGTGCGAGTTTGTTCAAAATATAGCAAAACAGTTCAGCCGTTTTTTGAGTGTCGTATAAAGCAGAGTGTGCTTCCTTACCATCGAATTCAATTCCAGCCTGAATACATGATTTTGCCAGTACGGTCTGACCAAACATCACGGCACTTAAAGTCACAGTATCAAACACCGAAAAACTGTGAAAAGGGTTTTGATTTTTGGTCCCTGTACGGGCAATAGCCGCTTGTACAAAGCCCAAATCGAAATGTGCATTGTGACCGACCAAAACGGCATGGGTACAGTTTTGCTGCCGACGAACTTCATTGACCGATTTGAAAATGCGTTTTAATGCACTTTTTTCATCTTCCGCCATGGCAATGCGCATTGGGTTTGACGGATCTATACCAATAAATTCCAGAGAACGGCGGTCTAAATTCGCCCCTGCAAAAGGATTAATATGTGCATGGTGCGCTTCACCAGGTACAAATTGGCCTTTTTCATTATAAATGATTGGGATTGCTGCGATTTCCAGTAAGGCATCGGTCTGTGAGTTAAAACCTGCTGTCTCGACATCGACAACAACAGGTAAAAATCCACGGAAACGCTGACCAATTACTGGTGTGGTTTCATCTGTCACACTTTTCTCCATTGGATGGTCTTACCCGCATACAATGGGATAATCTGTTCACCATCCAAATAGTCTAAACTTTCCGGAATAACTTGCTCTTCTTTGACCAAGGTAATGCTATTGGTATTGCGCGGCAGACCATAGAAGTCCGCACCGAAATGGCTGGCAAAACCTTCCAGACGGTCCAGTCGACCTACCTGATCAAAAGCCTGAGCATATAATTCAATTGCGGTAGGGGCGCTATAGCAACCGGCACAGCCACAGGCATTTTCTTTGGCATTTTTTGAATGCGGCGCGCTGTCTGTACCCAGGAAAAACTTGGGATTAGAACTGGTTGCAACTTCAAGTAATGTTTGCTGATGGCTTTGACGCTTTAAAATCGGTAAACAATAGAAATGCGGTTTAATACCACCCACTAGCATATCGTTACGGTTGAACAGTAAGTGCTGTGGGGTAATGGTAGCAGCCACATTGCGGTCCTGTTCAAGTACAAAATGTGCAGCATCGCTTGTGGTAATGTGTTCTAAAACCAATTTAAGCTTTGGAAACTGTTTTAAAAGCGGTGAAAGTACTTCATCTAAAAAGCGTTTTTCACGGTCAAAAATATCGACATGATTGTGGGTGACTTCACCGTGAAGCAACAATGGCACCTGATGTTCTTCAAGCTGTTCAATCACTGCATAGACTTTACTGATATCACTGACGCCATTGTCTGAATTTGTGGTTGCACCGGCTGGATACAGCTTGATGGCATTGACATGCTCAGATTCTTTAATTTTTTTGACTTCGCTTGGTTGAGTCTGGTCGGTAAAGTAAAGCACCATACGTGGATCAAATGCGACACCTTCAGGGACATGCGCCATAATGCGTTCGCGATAAGCCAATGCTTCCTCAACTGTTTTGATGGGAGGTACAGTATTTGGCATGCAGATAGCACGAGCAAACTGCTTGGCAAGATCGGGAACTGTGCGTTTTAAAGATAAACCGTCACGTAAGTGAGCATGCCAATCATCTGGCTGGAGAAGAGTGATTGTATTCAAGGCCATTTCAATCGAAGAAATAAAACAGATGATAATCCATAAAGTGTGAAAATGGTAACGAGAATTACAGACAAATGGTTATATATACATAATTCTAAATAAGAAAAATATGTTATTTTTAGTAACTAAAAGAATTAAGAAATGCTGGGCAATGGAATCCAAGTATAATCTAGCGAAATTACAATATGATAAAGAAAAAATAGAAGAGCTGATTATACGGCAAAGTCAGCGTATAGGTCAGGTTTTTCCCAAAAAAATGGAACAGGAATTTTGGTCGAAAAATTTGGAGCGTGCCCGTAAGCATGTACAAAAATATCTGTGGGGCGGCGTTTTATCTTACTTTATTTTTATTCTGGTGATTTTGCCCAGCGACTACTGGGTGATTGACAAACAGTATATCAGGCATGATTTTCTGAACTGTAGCCTAGGTTTGGCCAATGGTGCTGTATGCCTGCTGATTTTATTTTCTTTTTCACATTTTCCCAAATTGCGTCCCTATTTTTCTCTGGCTTCCATGGTGCTTATGTTTTGGGCCATGATTTCCATGTCCTGGTTGACTTTGACCGTAGAAACTGTTGCCTTACGCCAACAAGGTATGGCCATTCTATGCATGATTTACATCATGGGTTCCCTTATTTCCGGGGTAAAACCATTTCAGATGTTGATGACCGGATTTTTAGCGGCTTCGCTGACAGTCATTCTGTTTTTTCTGCTTCATGTTGATTTTGATGCCGTAGTACTTGGTCGTATTCTTTTTGGCAGTTGTGTGTTTGGTTATGTGATTAGTCATATGATTTTTGCGCGTGAACGAATGATTTATCTGTTTACAATGCGAACCAAAATTAGTGAAAAAATGCATCGGATTCATAATTCGGAATTATTGCATTTAAGTCAGCATGATGACCTGACTAAAATCTCAAACCGTCGTAGTTTCGATGAAATGATGGAAGTGTTTTACCAGCAAACCCGTCAAGAACGAAGTACTTTGGCGATCCTGTTTATTGATATTGATTTTTTTAAAAACTACAACGATTTTTATGGGCATCAGAAAGGCGATGATGTGATTTCCTCTATCGCCAAATCGATTAAAAATGCCATTCGGCATATGGATTTTGTTGCACGATATGGTGGGGAAGAGTTTGTGGTACTACTGCCTGAAACAGATGCTCATGGTGCCTATGCCGTAGCGTCAAATATCTATAAGGCCATCGAGCGTCTAGAAATTCCTCACGAGAAATCTTCAATCTCCGATTTTATTACCATTAGTTTAGGAATTACTGTTTATTATGGCGAAGCTGAGCTAAGCAAAGAAGAGTTATTAAAAATTGCTGATCAGGCTTTATATCGTGCCAAGAATTTAGGCCGTAACCAGATTTATTATCAATCTCTCCGTTCCAATATCGCTGCAACTGAATTTATAAAATCATAAACAGGTCAGATAAAAAAAACCGCTCTTTTGAGCGGTTTTTTTGACCTAAAACAAACTTATTTGTTTTTGTCTTTTAATTGAGGAACAGCTGAACCTGTGCCTACGGAAAGTAAGCCTGCACCTGTATAGATACCCAATTTTGCACGAGTATCGGTAATGTCAAGGTTACGCATAGTCAATTGACCAATACGGTCAGCAGGACTAAACATAGAATCACCTTTCTCCATCGTCAAACGCTCAGCTTCATAAGTAAGGTTAGGCGATTCAGTGTTCATAATTGTGTAGTCATTACCGCGACGAAGCTCTAAAGTCACGGTACCTGTGATGGCTTTCGCTACCCAGCGCTGTGCAGTTTCACGAAGCATCAGCGCTTGAGAATCGAACCAGCGACCTTGATACAATAAACGACCTAAACGCAGACCGTTGATACGGTATTGTTCAATGGTGTCTTCGTTATGAATACCAGTCACAAGACGCTCGTAAGCGATGTGAAGAAGTGCCATACCTGGTGCTTCATAAATGCCGCGAGATTTCGCTTCGATGATACGGTTTTCGATCTGGTCAGACATACCGAGACCGTGACGACCACCGATACGGTTGGCTTCAAGAATGAACTCAACTGGATCTTCAATGCGTTGACCGTTAATCGCAACAGGGAAACCTTCTTCAAAAGTAATTGATACTTCTTCAGGTTTGATTTCGACTTCTTCTTTCCAGAATGCAACGCCCATGATTGGGTCAACGATTTTGATACCGGCATTTAAGTATTCAAGATCTTTCGCTTCGTGAGTCGCACCCAGCATGTTTGAGTCAGTTGAGTAAGCTTTTTCTTTTGACATTTTATAGTCAAAGCCGTTGTCGATCAGGAATTGTGACATTTCCGCACGACCACCAAGCTCATCAATAAAGGTTTGGTCTAACCAGGGTTTGTAAATTTTAAGCGCAGGATTAGTCAACAAGCCATAACGGTAGAAACGTTCAATGTCGTTACCTTTATAAGTTGAACCATCACCCCAGATGTTGACATCATCTTCTTTCATTGCGGTAACAAGCATGGTACCGGTTACTGCACGACCCAATGGCGTAGTGTTGAAGTAAGGAACACCACCAGTGCTGATATGGAAAGCGCCACATTGAATCGCAGCAATACCTTCTAATGCAAGTTGTAAGCGGCAATCAACCAAGCGAGCTTTTACTGCGCCATACGCTTCCGCTTTTTTCGGAATCGCATCATAGTCGTCTTCATCAGGCTGACCCAGGTTTGCTGTATAAGCATAAGGTTCTGCGCCTTTTTGTTTCATCCACAATAGAGCAGCTGAAGTATCTAGACCACCAGAGAAGGCAATACCAACTTTTTTGCCTACTGGGACATTCTGCAAGATAGTTGCATTATCAGACATTGTTAATCCTAACGATATGAAATAGGCACCGAGAAATTTGGTGGCCCAAGAAAATACACATTTCTTCAATTGTAGCACTATTTTATTTCTAATGGTTTTACAAAAGAAAATCTCGTTGAAAATTTGAAATTGATAGATTCAATATATGGTTATAAGCAAAGATTTTGATTAAATCGTGAAGCAGAGCAGAGTTGTGGCTTATAAACAGGAGTTAAAAGGAAGGTGGATAACAATTTTGAGCAGCACATTGAAAGTTTGACCGCTTGCAACATGTCCGCACATTTTATTTCCTCTCAGAATGGCTTTCTGTCGCACCTGTTATTTGTATCTAATTATCCAGGATCTAATGATCAGTATCTATGCTTGTTATAATACGCTTGTTATCAATAGTGCTTTGCTTTGAGTAATCATCATTCAAATAATCCATATTATCGACTAAAGTATTAGATGATTGTCCCGGATTTTTTATTTTTCTAAAAAAATAATAAAAATGAAATAATTAAAAATATCTGAGTGAATTTTAATCAGTGCAGTCTGTATAAATTTTAAATATTTCATGCATTATATTGGTATGACCAATTTTAAATAAGAAATTGCTTATTGATCTTTATTTGGTTAAAAAGTAGCATATTTAAAGTTTATTGATATATTTTTTTAATTAAATGATTATTGGTCATACCAGTTAAGATGTTAATTGGTAGGTGATCAGACCATTTTGTATTCTGGAAAAGCATTTCAAGGAGAGGACAATGCTTCAACAATGGCAACAGATTTACGATCCTATGGGCAATATCTGGCTCTCCAGTTTGATTGCCCTGATTCCCATCATTTTCTTCTTTTTAGCGCTTGCGGTATTCCGCATGAAAGGTAGTGTAGCGGGAACAATTACCGTGATCCTTGCGCTGCTGGTTTCATTATTTTCCTATCAGATGCCGGTCGTGATGGCTTTTGCATCGATGATTTACGGTTTTTTCTATGGCCTGTGGCCCATTGCCTGGATTATCCTCGGCGCCGTATTTCTGTATAAAATTTCGGTTAAAACCGGACAGTTCGATATTATTCGTTCCTCCATTTTGTCAATTACCGAAGATCAGCGCTTACAAATGCTCTTTGTGGGTTTTGCCTTTGGTACTTTCCTGGAAGGTGCGGCAGGTTTTGGTGCTCCGGTTGCCATTACTGCTGCATTGCTGGTGGGATTAGGTTTTAAACCCTTATATGCAGCGGGCTTATGTCTGATTGTCAATACTGCACCGGTTGCCTTCGGCGCAATGGGGATTCCCATTATCGTGGCCGGGCAGGTTTCAGGTGTAGATACCCATGAAATTAGCCAGATGGTCGGACGTCAGTTACCGTTTATGGTACCCATTGTTCTATTCTGGATTATGGCGATTATGGATGGCTGGCGTGGTGTGAAAGAAACCTGGCCAGCGGTAATTGTGGGAGGTGGATCATTCGCACTTGCACAATATTTAACCTCTAACTTTGTAGGTCCTGAACTGCCAGATATTACCGCTGCAATTGCTTCACTTATTTCTTTAACAATTTTGCTTAAATTCTGGCAACCGAAACATATTTTCCGTTTTGCAGACCAAGATGCAAATGTTGATGAATCAGCTGCTCAACAGCTCGCAGCTCAAAAACAGCAAAAATATAGCATTGCTCAAATTGCCAAGGCATGGTCACCATTTGCCATTTTAACCGCGATGGTCACCATCTGGAGTATCAAGCCCTTTAAGGATTTATTTGCCAAAGATGGTGCTCTGCATGATCTGGTGATTTCCATCAAGGTGCCGTATTTGCATCAGCTGATCCAGAAGATGCCGCCAGTGGTCCCTGAAATTAAGGACTACGATGCGATTTATAAATTTGACTGGATTTCTGCCACAGGCACAGCCATTTTCATTGCCGCTATCATCACCATCATTTTCCTGAAAATGAAGCCCAAAGCAGCTGTCATCACTTTTGGCGAAACCATCAATGAATTGAAAGTTCCTATTTATTCCATTGGTATGGTACTGGCCTTTGCCTTTATTGCGAACTATTCAGGCATGTCGGCCACGCTGGCTTTAGCGCTGGCACATACAGGTCAGGCATTTACTTTCTTCTCGCCATTCCTTGGCTGGATAGGCGTGTTCCTGACCGGTTCAGACACATCTGCCAATGCACTGTTCTCGGCACTTCAGGCGACCACGGCACAACAGATTGGCGTGCCGGAAGTACTGCTGGTTGCAGCTAATACCAGTGGGGGTGTAACCGGAAAAATGATTTCACCTCAATCGATTGCAATTGCCTGTGCGGCTGTAGGTCTGGTAGGTAAAGAATCTGATTTGTTCCGCTTTACCGTGAAACACAGTATCTCCTTTACCGTGATGATTGGTATTATCATCACATTACAAGCCTATGTGTTCCCATGGATGATTCCATAAACTGGAATTGATGCAAGAGTAGAGAAATGTAGATGAAAGTTTCCGACCAAGCCGTACAGCAGCTCCGTATGTTGATTGAACAGAGCAATATGCAGGTTGGAGACCGTTTGCCTGCAGAACGTAAATTATGTGAACAGCTCGGGGTGTCGCGTTCATCGTTGCGTGAAGCGATTCAGCATTTGGTCAGTACGGGTATGTTGCTCAGCAAGGCAGGCTCGGGAACCTTTTTGCAGTTGCTACCGAGCGCCTGGACCAATCATCAAATTGTAGAACCTTTAAGCAATTTGATTGATCAGGACCCAGCTTACCGTTTTGATGTGCAGGAAGCCCGTAGCGTTTTAGAGGGTGGTACTGCTTGGTATGCCGCTCAGCGCGCCACAGCAGCAGACCTGGAAAATATTCGCCGCTGCTACGATCGGATTGCCCATTATCAATCTATTGGGGATGATGACCAGTCAGCAAAAGCGGATGCTGAATTCCATTTAGCCATTGCCGAAGCCTCACATAATTTAGTGCTAATACAGATGATGCGCAGCCTGTTTGACCTGTTGAAATACAACGTGGTTTTGGGCCGACGCAAAGTCTATAGCGAATCGCACCGTTTTGATCAATTGCATGATCAGCACTTTCAGGTGATGGATGCAATTGAACGCCGTGATCCTGATGCTGCACGCAGTGCAGTCTGTGGACACATTGAGTTTGTAGTACAACAGGTACGCTTGATTGATGAAGAAGAAGCTCGTCGCCAGCGTGCCAGTAGATTAAACAGGATATAAGCATGATTATTTCTTCTGCGAATGATTATCGTGAAGCCGCTAGACGCCGCTTGCCACCGTTTTTATTTCATTACATTGATGGTGGTGCGTACGCGGAATATACACTGAAGCGTAATGTGGAAGATTTATCAAAAATTGCGTTGAGACAACGTGTACTGAATGACATGTCGCAGTTAAGCCTGGAAACCAAACTGTTTGATGAAACCCTGTCTATGCCCGTGGCTTTGTCACCTGTAGGTTTGACCGGGATGTATGCCCGCCGTGGTGAAGTGCAGGCGGCAGTGGCGGCAGATAAAAAAGGCATTCCTTTTACCCTGTCTACTGTTTCAGTTTGTCCGATTGAAGAAGTGGCTCCAGCAATTCAGCGTCCAATGTGGTTCCAGTTGTATGTGCTGCGTGACCGTGGTTTTATGAAAAATGCTCTGGAACGTGCCAAAGCGGCAGGTTGCTCAACCTTAGTATTTACAGTAGATATGCCTGTGCCGGGCGCGCGTTACCGTGATGCCCACTCGGGTATGAGCGGGCCAAATGCAGCAATGCGCCGTTATATGCAATCCTGTTTCCATCCGCATTGGGCCTGGAATGTGGGCTTGATGGGACGCCCACATGACCTAGGCAATATTTCTAAATACTTGGGTAAACCCACGGGTCTTGAAGATTATATTGGCTGGTTAGGTTCTAACTTTGATCCCTCGATTTCCTGGAAAGATCTGGAATGGATTCGTGAGTTCTGGGATGGTCCAATGGTGATCAAGGGTATTTTAGACCCTGAAGATGCCAAAGACGCAGTACGTTTCGGTGCAGATGGTATTGTGGTTTCAAACCATGGGGGCCGTCAGCTGGATGGTGTTTTATCTTCCGCGCGTGCTTTGCCGCCAATTGCCGATGCAGTCAAAGGTGATATTAAAATTCTAGCCGATTCGGGTATCCGTAATGGTCTGGATGTAGTGCGTATGCTGGCCTTGGGTGCAGATACCTGTATGTTGGGTCGTGCCTTTGTTTATGCACTGGGCGCTGCCGGTGGTGAGGGTGTTTCCAATCTGCTCGAATTGATTGATAAGGAAATGCGCGTAGCAATGACGCTGACTGGTGCCAAAACCATTGCCGATATTACTTCGGATTGTTTGGTGAAGTTAGATAGAGAGTTGGCTTAAATAATAATTTTGAATATTAAATTTAGTCAAAGCTTGAATTTGATACGCGTAAACGTCATCCGCAACTGTTTGAGGCAGGACTTCATACTTAACATCATGTTTCTGCGATGAAAATAAAGACTTGACGGAATATGACGAGTTTTGCGGATTACAATGGTTTTGCCTACTTTTCCCGAAAGAAAAGTAGGTCGAACCGAAGGTTAATTCCTGAATATAAATAATATTGGAAAGACTCCGCAGTAATGAATACCGTGTTGATTAAGCGCGACAATTCATCAATAGGATATGACAAATGCCATCCAATTTAGATGCACAGCAAACCATTCAAAAACTCATCCACATTGTCGGCAAGCAACATGTATTCACGGATGACAATGACACACGATTATACCGTCAAGGTCGTCGTTACGGTTCCGGCCAAGTGCTGGCCGTGGTCGTCCCGGGTTCATTGCTGGAACAGTGGCAAGTTTTGCAGGCTGCGGTGGACGCAGACTGTATTGTGATTATGCAGGCTGCCAATACCGGACTCACCGGTGGCTCAACCCCTTTTGGCGATGATTATGACCGTCCAGTGATTCTGATCAACACTCGACGCTTGGTTGGCATTCAAGTGATTAATGATGCGAAACAAGTGGTTTGCTTGCCCGGTGCAACACTAGACAAACTGGAAAAAGAACTGGCAGTGTTTAATCGTGAGCCGCATTCGGTGATTGGTTCCTCCTGTATAGGTGCATCGGTTTTGGGTGGAGTCTGTAATAACTCGGGCGGTGCACTGGTTCGCCGTGGACCTGCCTATACGGAACTTGCCCTGTATGCCCGAGTAAATGAAACCGGACAACTTGAACTGGTCAATCATTTGGGCATCCAGCTCGGTTCAACACCAGAAGAAATTTTATCCCGACTTGAAAATCAGCAATATCAATTGACTGATATTGAAAATGATCAACATTGCTGTGCTTCGGATCATCGTTATGCGCATGACGTGACTCAAGTTGATGAGAACACGCCAGCACGTTTTAATGCTGATCCATCGCGTTTGTATGAAGCGTCCGGCTCGGCAGGAAAAGTCTGTGTCTTTGCAGTACGTCTGGATACCTTTGAAAAAATTCCCAGTCAGGTGTTTTATGTGGGTACCAATACCCAGCAAGATTTAACCGCAATCCGCCGTTTTCTACTCACGGGTTTAGCGCGTTTACCGATTGCGGGCGAATATATTCACCGGGTGGCTTACGATATTGGTGCTGAATATGGCAAAGATACCTTCATGTTTATCGAAAAATTTGGAACAGCCAAAGTACCGGCGGCTTTTGCCATGAAAGATAAGGTCGATGGCTACCTGGAAAAAGTTGGCATGAAAGGGCTGTCTGATAAAGTCCTGCAAATGCTGAGCAAATTTTTACCGTCGCATTTACCGAAACGCATGAATGAATTCCGGGATTTGTATGAGCATCATCTGGTGCTGCGCATCGAAAATCAGGATGTGGAGCAGGTTCAGCAATTTTTAAAGCACTATTTTTCATCTCATAACACTGGAAATTATTTCCACTGTACCGAAGAAGAAGGACGTAAAGCCTTTTTACATCGTTTTGCTGTAGCTGGAGCTGCCATTCGTTATCGCGATACCCATCGTTCAGAAGTAGAAGATATTGTCGCGCTGGACATTGCCTTACGCCGTAATGACCGTGAATGGGTAGAAACTTTGCCAAAGGAAATGGATGAGCTGATTATCCATAAACTTTATTATGGCCATTTTTTATGTCATGTCTTTCATCAGGACTATATTGTGAAAAAAGGTGTTGATCCTTTAGCGATAGAACATCAAATGTGGAGTTTACTGGATGAACGCGGGGCTGAATATCCTGCAGAACATAATGTCGGGCATTTATATGTGGCTAAGCCTGCACTAAAAAACCATTATCAAAAACTGGATCCGACCAATAGCTTTAATGTGGGGATTGGTCATACCTCCAAATTAAAATACTGGAATCAAGAAACAAATTAAAAAACTGAATTATAATAAAAAATAACGGGTTCTATCTCAGGCGCAGTCTAAGCACTGCGCTTTTTTTTATGAAAAATTGACTGTTTCGTCAGACAATGTGTAAAACAAGTCATAAACAAAAGAATAAAAATAGGTAAAGTAATATGCAACAAGTTGCAAAGCCAATATATAAAGGATCCATCATGACAACTCGCTATGCAAATATATTAAAACCGCTACATTTGGGCTTTACGACCATTAAAAACCGTGTCGTGATGGGTTCCATGCATACTGGTCTGGAAGACCGTTTTTATAATTATCCTAAATTGGCCGCATATTTTGGCGAACGGGCAAAAGGTGGTGTAGGTCTGATTATCACTGGGGGGATTTCCCCAAACCGTCAGGGCTGGTTGCTTCCTGCGGGCGGTACCATGAATAATTTGGCGGATGTGGCGCCGCATCGTTTGGTGACACATGCTGTACATAAGCATGGTGCAAAAATTTTAATGCAGATTTTGCATTCTGGCCGTTACGGCTATCAGCCTTTTGTGGTTTCTGCCAGCCCGATTAAATCTCCAATTTCACCTTTTAAACCGCGTCAAATGAGTGAAAAGCAGATTTTAGAGACTATTGAGGATTATGCACACACGGCCAGCATTGCCAAAAAAGCCGGCTATGATGGTGTGGAAATTATGGGTTCTGAAGGCTATTTGCTGAATCAGTTTTTAAGCCGTCATGTCAATCAGCGTAGCGACCACTGGGGCGGTGACATTGAAAACCGCATGCGTTTGGCAGTAGATATTGTCAAAGCCATTCGTGAAAAAGTCGGTGAAAAATTTATTATCTGTTTCCGTTTGTCCATGCTCGATTTAGTACATGATGGCAACACCATGCAGGAAGTGATTACGGTGGCACAGGCTCTGGAAAAAGCCGGAGTTACCTTGCTAAATACGGGTATAGGCTGGCATGAAGCACGTATTCCGACCATTGTCACTTCCGTACCGCGTGCAGCGTTTACCGATTACACGGCAGAAGTGAAAAAGCATGTCGCTATTCCTGTGATTGCCTCTAACCGGATTAACATGCCTGAAACGGCCGAAGCCATTTTGGCGGCTGGAAAAGCCGATATGGTGCAGATGGCGCGACCATTGTTGGCGGATGCCTTCTGGGTCAGCAAGACCGCCACCAATCGGGTAGATGAAATTAATACCTGTATTGCCTGTAACCAGGCTTGCTTGGACCACACCTTTAAAAATAAACGTGCAACCTGTCTGGTCAATCCGCGCGCTGCTTATGAAACGGAACTGGTGTATGTAAAAACCAAAGCACCGAAAAAAATTGCCGTTGTTGGTAGTGGTGTGGCAGGCATGTCGGCTGCAACGGTAGCTGCCAGTCGGGGGCATAAAGTCACATTATTTGAAGCAAGCCATGAAGTGGGCGGCCAGTTCAATCTGGCTAAAGTAGTACCGGGTAAAGAAGAATTCCATGAAACCATCCGTTATTTTAAAGTTCAAATTGAAAGAACTGGGGTAGAGCTGCGCTTAAATACCAAAGTGAACCGTGAACAACTGGAACGTGAAGGCTTTGATGAGGTCGTGGTTGCGACTGGAGTTGTTCCGCGTGCCTTAAATATTGAAGGCAGTCAGGCACCGCAAGTGTTGTCTTATGCAGAAGTGTTACGTGGAGCAGCAGTTGGCAATCGGGTGGCGGTGATTGGTGCCGGTGGTATTGGTTTTGATGTATCCGAGTTTTTATTAAAACCTGAACATCAGCCACAGCCGCAACCGTTGGCAGACTGGCAACGGGAGTGGGGCATTGACCCGAATCCGAACTATACTTCTGAGGGTGGCATACAAGCTGCCGAAGTGGCTCATCCTGTCCGTGAAATTTATCTCTTGCAACGTAAAACGACACCGCTGGGGATTGGCTTGGGTAAAACCACAGGTTGGGTGCATCGTGCGCAATTGAAAAAACACGCTGTGAAGATGCTACGTGGTGTGCAATATAAGTCTGTAACCAATGAAGGTTTATGGATTGAAACCAATGGCCACGATCAATTGTTACGTGTAGATACTGTGGTAGTGTGTGCAGGACAGGAATCGGTCAAAGACATTATGCCAACGGCGGATGAATTTACCTTGGCGAATTACCATATTATTGGTGGTGCCAAACTGGCGGCAGAGCTTGATGCCAAGCGTGCAATCCGTGAGGGTGCCGAATTGGCAGCCAAATTATAATTTTTAAAGTTAATTTGGTGAAACAATATTCATTTGAATAGTTTGCTTGTAATTTTTACTTGTCAGTTTTTAAAAAGATCCGTATTATGGCGCACATGGAAGCGTGGCAGAGCGGTTTAATGCACCGGTCTTGAAAACCGACGAGGGTGTGAGTCCTCCGTGAGTTCGAATCTCACCGCTTCCGCCAAATTTAAGATAAAGCCCTAATCATTGATCGGGGCTTTATTGTTTTTAGGGTTATGCAAGGTAAGCCGATAATAAGCAGAATAAAAACCTAGCTTAAGTTCAAGTTATTGATCAAGCCTAAATACAATTTCAAATTGAGTACCGTCCCAAACAGTTAATTCACCAATCCAATTTGTTTTTGCATTAAATCTTTTCGGGTATTGGCTGCCATCTTTACCCTCTAAAATATTTTGAAAATCAGAACTGTTATTGAGCATTGCTATAATTGGTCTAATTTTTAAGTTTTCTTCCAAAGCAAGATCAAGATTTCTCTTAAACTCATTACGTCCATTGCACGACCATCTATCAATACGGTCACGATAGACCTGTTTTCTTTCAGTTGGGTGTTTAGACAATAAAGGTTTATGTCCCCATAAACTAACAATTAGCTCATTGTTAGAGCTAATTGAAGATACCGACCAGTTCGGATTCTTAAGATCAGCATTAAATTTTTTAAATTCAGAAACGATGCCCACAAAATAGCCTTATTCAATTTTACCCTTATTAAAAATATTCTGATTGGTATAAATTACAAGTATTTAATGGTAATAAATGTCTGATATTCCAACTATTTGGGGTATATGCATTGGTGTGCATGTTGGAACTGAACCAGTTTAAAAAATTACATTGGAATAGAGTGGTTAGAGCTAGGCGATTTAAGTCAGATGATAGTGCGATATTGTGAATACAGCATTTATGCTAGGTTGAGTCGGGATAAAAAACATTTCAGGCTACGTTGCCGCTACACATGGTGTGATAGTTAGTATACTACTCAATAATTAAAAATTTAAATAAAAGACCCTGCTGATGCAGGGTCTTTTATATGAGTAAAGATGATATGAATCTAAATTGTTTATTTAGTTGAAGCCCAACCGCAGATAAATTGTTCTGGTTCAATTTCTGTAGTCACGATGACATGTACACCAATATTTCTGAGCTTTTCTCGTAATCGATCTCCGATTCCTGTGGTCACAAATATGTCCATAGGCAAAAGTTTTTCGAGTACTTCCCCAGACTGGGAAAAAGATTCTTCTTTTTCCACTTCAATAAGCTGTTTGTCAGTCACTTTTTCATCTTTTAATTCATATTTCCAGAATTTTCGACATTTTCCAGCATGTGGAGTAATGTGACGCCGGTTCTGGGATGTAATTACAATTAACATGGAGTTTCTTCCAAACCAATAGTTATTTAAATTGATGATAATCATAAGGGTTTAAATTATTCCCGATTATCCTCAAGCTAGATTTTCCAGTACAAATTGAGGCGACTTTATAAATAGTTTGATCAAAGCCTGTGCCGAACTTGATGGATGACGCACTCCGCGTTCCCAGCTCTCCAAGGTACGGGCAGAAATACACAGTTTGGCTGCCAGTTCTGTCTGTGAAATATTAAGGGCATGTCTGATCCGGACAATCTGTTGCGCCAAATCCAGACAACAGCCGCTATTAAAATCATTTTTTTGCGAGTGTGCATGATCATGCTGAAGTAGATTCATCATTATCTCCTCCTTATTGATACATCAAAAAGTTGTAATAACACTTTAAAAAAATCCAAAGGTAATTAAGACAGTAACAACTGAACTCAAAGCAGGTTTGAGCACAGTTAAACTAAACGTCATGATCACCTATTACGGATTGGACCACTGTGGCTGAAGATGTGGGTTACGAGATGCCTATGCGGATAGATAGAGCCATACTGCATCGATATTCAAACGTAGGCAGACTACTCAGCGATACCACATCTGTTGATTTAGTGGGTGAGTGTTAAAGGAGGAGCACGGCCCTGAGGAATCAGGAACCAGGGAGCGGGTGGGGTCAGTACATGCGGGACAGAGGCACTGAAGAACAGAAGTAAGGTCTGAGTTCTGACCAGTACTGGTCTGAGCTTGGTGTCCAGTAGCGGTAGGGTATAGCTGTGCACCAGACAGAACTGGCAGTCATGAGTGCTGTGTGAATCATTCTGCTGTTGGTGTGGTGCATGCTGATTCTGCACGTCGGTGACGACCTGTACATCGTTCTGATCTGCTGCACTGGTGTGGTGATGGGCATGTGGATGGGATGTTGGAAAATTAAGTGTTTTGTGAGTGCTATTAACTTGCAGATCTAATGCAACGGCAATAGTTTTACATACCGAAAAAACACTGTGCTTTTCTGGCAATAAAGGCTGCAGGAACACAGCGATCTGTAACAAGATTGCGGATAATCCCAACAATCTTCCCAACATTATGAGCACTTCACTACGCTTTTATGAATATTGCATGAATTATAATATAACAAAATATGAAATTTAGAACTGAAAAAAATAAGCTATTACATTAATTCTAATCTGTTATTAAACATAGTTTTATTTTTCTGCTAGATTTGAAGGCATCATCTATTTTTAAGCATAAACTTAGAGTTCAATCCAATATTGATTTATAGTGATTTTAATCGTTATTTTTATTCTATATTCTTATAAATTATAGATAAGAATTGTTTTGATAGAGGGAAATCATGTTTAACATTCTGATGTATGTCCCTTGGGGCAAGGTGCCTGAAACCCCGGCAAAGAAATTATGGGGGCAACGGGAAAATGTACAAATTGTGGATGTTCGAACTGAGCAAGAATTTAAACACAGCCATATAGAAGGTGCCGTCAATTTGCCGATTACCCGGTTTACAGAATCTGCAATATGCTCATTAGGTCTCAAAACAGATCAACCTGTAGTAACGATCTGTTTATCAGCACACCGGAGCATTCCTGCGACACGTAAACTGGCCAAGATGGGTTATTCAGTCTCACAGTTAAAAGGTGGCATGAAATCCTGGTGGAAAAATGACTTGCCGTGTATCGAAAACTAAAGGCTAAATCTGCAGTAAGAGATGTTTTATTTATTTAAATAAAACAAGTTTGGCTGGTCCGAGAGGGCAAAATTTTTTAATCCTCAAACACATCTATTAGGAATGCATAACGCTTTTCCTGGCTAGAACAAAAAATAGCGTCTCTTATTTAAAATTTCCTTTCACGCATTTCAATTCAGTAAAGTTTTTTGTGGACACTCTTTAGCCAATAAATAAACTTATTCGGCAGTTTATATAGAACTAGTTTATTTTTTATTTTAAGTCTTTAATTTAATTCACCTTTTGTTTAATTTTTTTGCTTTTCAAAACTGGCTATATGTTATATATTTATAAAGTGAAAAGTCGAGTAAATACGTAGGGATTTATTCTGAAATTTCATGTTTTTATTCAATTTATCCCTCTTAATTCGATTCCAGTCGAGAGAAAGTTTGCTGAAGCGAAGTGGATTTTTTATTGCATTTGCAGTCTTACTTCTGCAAATCGCAGTATATTTACAGCCTCTGCTGCCGGAAAAATTTCACATTGCTCCGGTCTGTATGTCGATTACCCACAATCTTCTTTCGTCTGCTGATCATCATGCCCACTCTGCTCATCATGAGCTGCTCAAGGATTTGATTCCTCAGCAATCCCAAGATCACAGTCAGCATAATCACCAGTGCCAATACTGCACTGTTTATGGTGATTTGGTACTGCCATTTAAACTGGGAATTGATGAAGTTCTGGACCGGATTCAGGTTCGACTAAATTTCTATCAGTCGTTCTTCCGGCATGTCTATTTCAGCTTGCAGAAGCTGTATTTGCTGCCACAGGGCAGAGCGCCACCTCTGACTTTTTAGGACACGATTGGTCACGTCAAACAGTTGTTTTTGTTTGCACTACACAACATCTTAAAGAGTTTTAATCATGAAAATTCAGTTTTCGCTGTTCGCTAACAGCGTAATGGTTTCGTTCGCCCTCAAAAAAGTCTATAGCGTATCCGGTATACGGGTTTCATCTCTATACCAGAGGATCAATGTCCGGCAAGGGGTGTCAGTTTCACTGCATCAATCAGCGCCGTTGATGTCCTCCCTGTATTCAATTGATCAGTAGGAGGCAGCATGAATTTAGGGCTAACCGCGCTGGAACTGTCGCGTATCCAATTTGCATTTACCGTATCATTTCATATTATTTTTCCGGCAATTTCTATTGGTTTAGCCAGTTTTCTGGCTGTTCTTGAATGGCGTTGGCTTAAAACCAATGATCCGGTATACCGGGACTTATTCAAGTTCTGGATCAAGGTTTTTGCCCTGTCCTTTGGTATGGGCGTAGTCTCCGGTGTGGTGATGAGCTATCAATTTGGCACCAACTGGAGTGAGTTTGCACGGATTTCCGGCAGTGTCACAGGACCATTACTCGCTTATGAGGTTTTAAGTGCGTTTTTCCTTGAAGCCGGTTTTCTGGGGATTATGCTATTTGGTTGGGGGCGAGTGGGACTGAAAACCCATTTTTTCGCAACATTGATGGTGGCTATAGGTACCTGTATTTCAATGTTCTGGATTCTGTCCTCGAATAGCTGGATGCAAACCCCTCAGGGCTTTACTGTAGAAAATGGCATTATTGTCCCGCAAGACTGGTTTGCCATTGTCTTTAATCCATCTTTCCCCTATCGATTAGCACATATGGCAATGGCCTCTTTTCTGGTTTCTGCTTTGCTCGTCGCTGCCACAGCCGCATTTCATTTATTAAAAGGCCGTCGTGATGCCTTGGTAAAAAAATCATTTTCCATGGCCATGTGGATGATTGTGGCATTGGCACCTCTACAAATGTTTGTGGGAGATATGCATGGCCTGAATACGCTTGAACATCAACCGGCCAAACTGGCAGCCATAGAAGGACACTGGGAAACCAATAAAGATCATGGCATGCCTTTATATCTATTTGGTATTCCCGATATGCAGGCTGAAGAAACCAAGTATGCGATCGGTATTCCGAATCTGGGCAGTCTGATTATGACGCATAGCTTAAATGGTGAAGTCAAAGGCTTAAAGGAATTTGCCCCTGTAGACCGTCCAAACTCACTGGTCATATTCTGGAGTTTCCGGATTATGGTCGGACTGGGTGTACTGATGATGCTGATGGCCATCATCGGTTTATGGTTAAGAAAAACCGGAAAATTTTATGAAACACCATGGTTCCATAAATTTTCTTTGTACATGGGTTCATCTGGATTTATCGCTTTACTCGCCGGTTGGTTTACCACTGAAGTCGGTCGTCAACCCTGGGTGGTTTATGGCATTTTACGGACCAAAGATACTCTTTCTCCCGTTTCAGCAGAGCAGGTGGGTTTAACCCTGATCATTTTTGTAATGGTCTACTTTATTGTGTTTGGTGTTGGCATTTTCTACATGCTGAAACTGATGCGTAAAGGTCCGGAGTTTATACATTCGGCACCCCATAGTGAGCAGGCGGTCATACAGGCATCAAAACGTCCTTTAAGTACGATTGATGAGGAGAGCGATCGGGATCAAGTAAGTTCTACACAATCTCAGGAGAATCAAAAATGATCGATTTATCATTAATTTGGATTCTAATTATTGGATTAGGAGTGCTGATCTATGTCGTGCTGGATGGCTTTGACCTCGGTATCGGTATCCTATTTCCTTTTATTTCCGATCGCCAGGAACGTGATGTTATGATGAATACCGTCGCGCCTGTCTGGGATGGTAATGAAACCTGGATGGTACTGGGTGGTGCAGGATTATTTGCTGCATTTCCCTTGGTGTATTCCACTGTGTTATCGGCTCTGTATATACCCATTATTCTGATGCTGATCGCGCTGATTTTCCGGGGAGTTGCCTTCGAATTCCGGTTTAAGGCCAATAAAACCAAATATCTTTGGGATCAAGCTTTTATTTGGGGATCGATCCTCAGTTCTTTTTTTCAGGGCGTGATTTTGGGAGCCTACATTCAGGGCATTAAAACCACGAATGGCATTTATACTGGCGGTGGTCTGGACTGGTTAACACCTTTTTCCCTGTTTACCGGTCTAAGTGTGGTCGTACTGTATGCAACGCTGGGATGTGGCTGGTTGATCTTTAAAACCGAAAAAATGCTGCAGAATCGCATGTTTGAACTGATGCCAAAACTGCTCATCGCATTATTGCTGATTTTTGCCTGTGTCAGTATTTATACGCCTTTGCTTCATCATGAAATTGCAGTGCGCTGGTTCAGTCAACCACAACTCTTTTATTTTAGCCCGGTTCCCGTACTGGTTCTGCTGTTTACTTTCCTGGCAATCAAAGCCTGTAAGCAGCGCAAAGAGTTCCTGCCATTCATTTATACTTTGGCTTTGGTAATTCTCGCTTATAGCGGTTTTCTGATTAGTTTATGGCCTTATGTCATTCCACCATCCATTACTATCTGGGAGGCTGCAGCACCTGCCAGTAGTCAATTATTTGCCCTTATTGGCGCACTTATCTTAATTCCGATCATTCTTATTTATACCGGATTATCGTATTGGGTTTTCAGGGATAAAGTGCGTGTGGGTGATGAAGGTTATCATTAAGGAGGCTAAATGAAAATTTCTGAATTGAAATGGTTTATTGGCTTATGGCTGGCTGGTTTTTTAAGCTTGGCCTTGGTTGCAGGGCTATTTAGATTGCTGTTGAAATTGGCGTATTAAGTTTTAAACACAGATCAGTGGGAGTTCTCACTGGTCTGCTGAATCAAGATACGGTATGTTAATCATGAAGCTGTTCATGGAATTGAACCAATTGAATCAGACAATTCATATCAATCAGGAGTCGATAATGAAAAAATATCTTTTTTGTGTAGGCATTGAATTTAAAAAAGCATCAGATCCATCGGAATCTTATGCGTATGTGACAGCTTATTTAGGCGCAAAAAACATCGATGAAGCAATTCAACGGGTGAAAAAACAGCTGGAGCAAGAAGGAAATGAAATCCTGTTTGTCCGTGGTTGTTGGGTCGTCGATTCAGACTGTGATGATGGTTTCTGTCCAACAGATGAGAGTAAAGTACTTGCAAAAAATGACTTGCTCTTTAATGACCAGATCTTGTTTGGAAAGTTACAGGAATGGTCTATCGATAATAACTACGAATACTAATTTCGTGAGCGATGCATCAGTTGGTTTTTTCTTTCTGATGTATCGTGCTTTATCCCAGTCCATGTATGGTCAGTGATGAACAGGAATTATACTCGGTAACAGACAGAACATCATCTAAGTCAAATAGCTGTGGATAATGCTGATTACATCCTAGTAGTGAAAAGTATTTACAAAGAGTTTGAAGAATACTAGGGTCTGTTGACATTTGTTGCTTAAAAAAATAGCGAGATAGTAAAATTAAATCGCCAAACCCAATTTTACTCTCGCTATGCCTCGTACAATGCTGAATGATCA
>NZ_JBIQOC010000160.1:0-2795 GCF_044130295.1 Acinetobacter uliginosus
CACGCTGTTCTAAGCTGAGTGGGACGGTAACAATCCGTGGCATGTGCAAACATCGTTTAACCAAAAATGTCTTTTCGCATGTTTAGTTGTTTTTGTCAACTTAAGATGAAACATGATAATTATTTCTTTAAAACAACAAATAATAGTGATTGGATGAATCAAATATGAAAATGCAGTTGCTTGAAATAGGCTCGGAAACTGAGCAGCTTAGTGCATGTAAAATCTCACTATTGTTAGGCGTTTTTACAGCAACGAATCAGCTTGAGCGTTTTTTAAGGTTTTCCCGCAACATGCTTGGTGCTGAACAGGCGGTACTGGCTTTTCATCATGAGCCTTATATCTGGTATTCCTCCAAGCATGGTTTTAAGGCCTTTTGCTCGCCTGATGAAACCGGTTTAAGCCATTATTTTGAAGGGCGTAATTTCATTGATCATCAGCATAGCCAATATCCGAATCTGGTGCAGCATATGAGTCAATTCGGCGTAGAGGCCAAGCGTTATCTGGCTTTTGATTTGCGTTTAAGTAACGGTACTTCAATTGGTCAGGCGCTTTTTTTTGATCAGCAGAAAAAACCGTTTCATCCTGAAAGTATTACCAATGTCAGTGACTTGACCAACAGTCTGATCCATATGATTGAACTGAAGGCAGATCATGCTGAACTGAAGGAAATGTATGAGCAGCAAGCGGCGCTCAATTTCAGTAAAACCAAGTTTTTCCAGATTATTGCCCATGACCTGAGAGCCCCATTTCATGGTTTGCTCGGCTTTTCAGAAGTGCTGGCGCAAGAGCGTGAAACACTGGATGAATCCAGCATACAGAATATTGCTGAATATTTGTATGATACGGCACAATCGACTTATAACCTGCTGGAAAGCCTGCTGAACTGGGCAATGGCTGAAGGCGGACGTTTCATTTATCATCCCATTAATTTTGAATTAAAACAGTCAAGCAAGATTGTTTGTGACGTATTACATAGTTTGGCGGTAAAGAAAAATATTCAGTTAATTGACCAGATTGAGGAAGGCATCAAGGTCTATGCCGATATCAACATGATTACTTCAGTGATACAGAACCTAGTTTCGAATGCTTTGAAATTCACCCCGACCGATGGTACGGGGAGCGTCATCATTCATGCAAATGAGTCCGAAACAGGGGTGCATATTTATGTACGGGATACCGGTCTGGGGATGAGTCGGGCGCAAATGGATCAGCTGTTCCAGCAGTCGGTTACGGTCAGTATTAAAGGGACTGCAGGAGAAAAAGGTACCGGTCTGGGCCTGGTCTTGTGTAAGCGTTTTATTGATTTGAACCATGGGCAAATTTTTGTAGATTCTACAGAAGGTGAAGGCACGACATTTAACGTGATTTTACCGGCAGCTACCAGTGCCCATCAGGCTTTAGCCCAGGAACAGCCTAAAATTGAAAAAGTAAAAGTTTGACATACTCCCTCCACTTTCGACTAGCTCCTTGCGAAACTCGTTTCTCAGGGATTCTAAAAGCAAAAGCTCTTAGGTGACTTCCTCACGGATTTCACTTGCTTTCTGCTTCACAGGGCGACCTTTACCGCATCCACCCTCCACAGACAAAACGGTATGTCCTACCGCCAAAATGTTACGAGAAGCATTAATATCCGCATTCTCGCTAAAGCCACACTCGACACAATTAAAGTTTGCCTGAGTGAGCCTGTTTTCTTTTGCAACGTGACCGCATGAGCTACAAGTCTGACTTGTATATCTAGGATCAACTTTAACGAGTAAACCACCTCGCCATTGTTGCTTGTAATCCAACATATCGACAAGCATCGACCAACCTTGATCCAGGATTGACTTGTTCAAGCCTGACTTAACTTTTACATTCGTTCCTTTGTTCTTGATTGTACCTTTTGCTGACTTCGACATATTGGCTACTTTTAAGTCCTCAACGACGATCATTGCGTGGTTTTTGCTGAGCGTTGTCGTGACTTTATGCAAGTAGTCATGCCGAATATTGGCAATATGATGGTGTAATTTATTGATCTTTAAGTTTAGTTTTTTCCAATTTTGACTAAACTTGGTTTTCTTTCTCAACTTGCGTTGAAGCCTAGCCAACCTTACTTGATTGGCTTTAAAACTATTGATCGGGTCGAATACCTGACCACTAGACGTTGTAATTAACTTTTTAACGCCTAAATCAATGCCAATCGCTGATTTTGATGGATGGATTGGTGCTTCTATTGTACTTTCAACACCAAAAGATATGTACCACTTACCAACATGCTTTGAGATTGTGACATTTTTGATTGTGCCAAGAATATCTTGTGATTTTCTGAATTTCACAACACCAATATCATTGGGTAACTTAACTTGATTACCTTTGACCCAACAATATCTATCAAATTGAACAATACGAATTGAATCATAACCATCAGATTTCTTTTTGAATCGCGGCATAAGTGGTCTAAGTTGAAGCTCAGTACCATCGGTCAACTTAAAGAATCTTGGTTTTTTGGCTTTAAATGGTTTTTGCTTTAATTTGGCTTGTTCTTTTTGGTTGAAAAACCTAGCCCAAGCATCACCAAGATCACGAACTTTTTGTTGAAGTGAAACGCCATTTGAGCTGTGTTCTAAAAAAGCATATTCAGGTTTTTTTCTGAGATCGGGTATTTTCTTAACCAAGTTATCCTTGGTGATGCGTTCATTCTTGGCAAGCATTTCAAATGAAATGGCTAAAACCTGATTCCAAACAAAACGTGCAGAGCCAAGCAACTTGTTTAAAACAAGCTCCTGTTCCACATTAGGCTCAAGCCTAAATTTGTA
>NZ_JBIQOC010000161.1:0-719 GCF_044130295.1 Acinetobacter uliginosus
CAAAACGTGCAGAGCCAAGCAACTTGTTTAAAACAAGCTCCTGTTCCACATTAGGCTCAAGCCTAAATTTGTATGCTTTGTTGATTTTCATCAATGAGTGTGCATGTAGTAATATATGTATAACACTATCACCAAATAAACACCCGATCAATGACAGAAATATATAAAAACCGCAATTCAGTCTTTAATTTACACGTACACTTGGTATTTATTACAAAGTACAGGAAGAAAATTTTAGGTGAGTTACACCATAAATATTTTATTGAGTGTGTATCTGAGATATGTAAAGAATTTGATGCAGAATTAAAAGAGTGTAATGGTGAAGCAGATCATGTTCACATGCTTATTCAGTACCCACCGACAGTTCAACTCAGTAAATTAGTTAATAATTTAAAATCCGTAACAAGCAGAAAAATGAGGAATGAATTTTTAGATTTACGTGGTAGCTATGCCAAGCCTGTTTTATGGTCACGATCTTACTTTGCAGGGTCGTGTGGTGGTGCGCCTTTGGATATTATTAAAAAGTACATTCAAAACCAACAAGGTTAAAATCTGTGAAATTCACCTCTACCCTGACTGTCGGGTGGAGGTGAATTTCACTTTAAGATAGAAAACTCTGTACACGACAAATTTCATAGGATCCTTGTCCTATCAGGCTTTTTCTTTCTTAAAATTGCTAGCACTTTCTTAAATTCTTCTTTTTTTCCAAAACCAATCAA
>NZ_JBIQOC010000162.1:0-3450 GCF_044130295.1 Acinetobacter uliginosus
ATGGTCAGCCTCAGGGTGAAGTGTGTCTAATCAACAGGGTTTTCGGTCTCTAAGTACTTTTTAAAGGGAACATCATCGACTCAAATCTCTATTTGCAACAGTGCCCGATGGACTGCATCTACTCGTAGACTCTACAGGCATGAAGTTTCTAGGTGAGGGCGAATGGAAACGCAAGAAACATGGAGCTGAATATCGTCGCCAATAATGACGTATAAAGTTTTATCTAATTTTTCTTTTTATCCAATTTAAAATTAGGTGCGTACACGGCCTCAACTTTCAATAAAGTATAAAAGGTGTTTGTGTAGGCAATACCCTTACTTTTGATAAGCCAAAAGAAAGCAAAAGCCTTTGTTACCCATACATAACATCCCTATTATGATGGATAACGTGTGGCATCCCTGCCACACTCGTGTATCCAAACGTTGCTTAAATTAAACTATGTAATAGTGGCGACATAAAGGTGCTCTTATCGCTATATATTAAAAACTTAGTGGAACACTGTTTCTAAAGCTTTTAAACCCACTTTGGGATCAAGTAGACCGTTGTAAATTTCAGGGATTTCACGTTCCACCCCAAAAAATTCATAAATGGCAAGCATCGCCCCACGAACTGAATATTCCACAGTAAAGACCACGTCATCTTCAATTTCCACAAACTGTCCAAGGAAAGCAAAGTTTTGTGAGCCTTGTGGAATTACCTGTGGACGATCCCCCGGTTTACGGCAGGCGAATAGGGCAGAGGCGTATGGCATCATGGCGGTAGTAACATCAGTCGTTGCCAAAACATGATCTAAAATGTCGTCAAAACCGAGCTGTTTAATCAGTTCTGTTAGGATTTCTTGCCCCGTGGCTTCGGACATTGGTTTTTTGATGTAATCGCCTATATGGTCAATTTGGAAACCGTAGCCCCATAAGGTATATAAACCTTCAGGTAAGTCGGCAAAGTGTGGCTGTGCAGGAACCACGATGGATAAATGCCAACCCGACTCATACCAAGTCATGAGTGCGCCTGTGCCTGGTTCATTGCCTGTATAGTCAATAATACGTTTAAGTAGCACGTCATCTTTCATGGTCAGAGTGAAAGACTCCCACTTATGTTCATCGACATTGCCATAAAAAGTCATTGGACGGCCAAAGTCTGGGGCTTTTTGTGCCAGCGTTTCCCAAAGCGTCCAGCCATGATCTTCTCGATGACGAATAAGGGCAGGCACGTCATGATTACCGCCATAACGTGAGTCTGCTGTAATAGAGCCTAAAGTGAAAATAGCTAAATCATTGGCTTTCAGATTAATTTGCTCTGAGCCTTCAGGCAATTGTACATATAGGCGTGAAGCGTAGCGTTCTTGAGTTTCAGCATTGGTAATGAAGTCTGCATCTGTGACATAGTGTCCAAAACGCACATCGACGCCTTGTGCGACTAACCAACGCTGTAGGGGCAGAATCATCGAGTCATATTGGTTGTACTTGGTACGTTTCACACCCGCTAAGGTATGAATGCGTGGCAATTCTTGAATAAAACGCAAGAAATAGCGTCTTAACTCTGCTGCACTGTGCCATTTTTGAAAAGCGAAAGTCGTGCGCCACATGCGCCAGAAATTGGTTTCAAAAAAGGTTTCATCAAAAAACTCATCAATGCGGCGACTGCCAATTTTTTCTTCTTTTGAAGCTAATAGGCGCAGCATCTGTGCACGATGTAGCGTATTCAGACCAAGCTTTGCTGCATCCGCAATGACATGTTCGGCATCAATCAACCGTGCATTGGCGTGGGTTTTCACTTTTTCATTAAACTCACGACATTCTTCACGCACCGAAATGTCTGGATTTTCCAAAGATGGAATACTGGAAAATAAGTCCCATAGGCACAAATAAGTTTCATCGGTCAGCATTCGCCCACCACGTGTTACCCAAGCTTGCGCGGCATGCGGTGTATGTCCACCATCCATCGAACCACCTGAAATATCGAGTTCTTCTAAAATATGGATATTTTTGGCAGGGACTTTGGCATCACGGATTGCAAATGCAGCAGCAGCCATACCTGCGATACCACCACCAATAATCCAAAGATGGGACTGTTGTGCGTCTAATGGGGTGCGCTTCTTCTTTTGCATGGTTCACCTTTAATAATGATGTTAAAAACTATGAAGTATAAAATGTGATTTAGAAAAACCTTAAAAATAGTATGACTTTTTATATATGAAAAATGTATGAAATGGGAAGCAATTTACTCATTATATTTTGTAATCAAAAAAATGTAAGTAATGGTTATTTTTAATACACATTTGTATTTTTTTAAAATAAAATATGATTTAAGTAATTGATTTTATTATTTTATAGAGTAATCACTCTATTTTGATCATATTTGTTTGTGTCTGAAGAATGTGTTTGAAACTAGGCTTTCTATTGATCATTAAAAGATATAATTGAATAATAGATCTCTTTCATAAATCAAAAAACGAGCACCTTTTTGATTGATATTTGTACTCTAATTTTCTTAGCATTCGTGCATAATCTGCGGATGAAATACATTGATTCAAAGAAGCTTTCTGAAACACAGTTTAAGCGATATACAGGCATCTCATGGTCAACCTTTTATTTAAATGGTTGAGCAATTGCAGAAGCATGTTCCAGCTAAAGGCAGACCACCCAAGTTAAGTGTGGAGGATCAGGTTCTGCTCTGTCTGAACTATTGGCGGGAATACCGAACTTTATTTCACATTGCTACGAGTTATGGGGTTTCAGAGCCTACAGCCTCAAGAATTGTACGTCATGTTGAAGATTGCCTGATTCAGTCCAAGCTGTTTAATTTACCGAAGAATTTGCCCGAAAGCGAAGGCATAGACTGGAATGTGGTGATCCTGGATGCCACAGAAATTCCAATTCAAAGGCCTAAAAAAACAGAAGAAAAACTATAGTGGCAAGAAAAAGACCCATACCTTTAAAGTACAGGCCATCATCCATTATAAAACTCAGCAAATTCTGAGTTTATGCACTGATCGCGGTACGGTGCATGATTTCGAGCTATTCAAACGCAATTTAAAGCAGATTCCTTCAGGAGCTTTTATCCTTGCAGATAAAGGCTACCTGGGAATTTATGCTGTGTATCCTAATAGCCTGTTGCCGTTAAAAGCCAAAAGACGCTGTAAACTGGATCCTGAACTCAAAATCTATAATCAGGAAATCAACAAAAGAAGAATCGGGATCGAGCATGTATTTGGGCACTGTTGCAAATAACCACGAATGGTAAGCTGAAGACTGTTTTAGCTAAAGATGCAGCATATGAATCCTTTCCATGGTCGGCATTTTCAGGGCGAAATCATTCTTTGGGCTGTGCGCTGGTATTGTAAACATGGCATTAGCTATCGTGAACTGCAGGAAATGCTGGCCGAACGGGGTGTGAATGTTGATCACACGACTATTTACCGTTGGGTTCAACGTTATGCTCCTGAAATAG
>NZ_JBIQOC010000163.1:0-3405 GCF_044130295.1 Acinetobacter uliginosus
GTAAAATCAAAGGGTTGAGAGTAAACCAGTATGATAATTTTTTACTCTCACACATTTTTAGCTTTGCCAATTCTGCAAGTGGATCACCAGATTCTATGATTTTAGGCTGTTGAGGATCATAACGTTTAATCCAGACATAAAGACTATGCGTGGTTGTACCTAAACGTGCGGCAACTTCAGCCACACTATGACCTTTTTCAGTCACTTGCTTTACTGCTTCAATTTTGAATTCTTCAGGGTATCGCTTACTGCTAATAAGCACCTCGTTAATTAGCCATTTTATTGGAACATCATCGACTCAAATCTCTATTTGCAACAGTGCCTTCTTCTTTAATTTATATATAAATAGACGACTGGTCTATTTTTGTATATAGTTGCTGCATGATCACAGCAAAAACCGCAGTGTGGATTAATTTTTATAGTTGACGCGATTAATAACGGTGGTTTTTCAAATCATTAACTGATTTTTGAGGATAAAAATATGCTGAATTTTGACTTTTATAATCCAACCCGTATTCTTTTTGGTGCCGACACGATTGTCAAAATCAATGACTATGTGCCTGCAGAAGCACGGGTATTAATGCTGTATGGTGGCGAAAGTGCCCGTAAAAATGGCACATTAGCTGAAGTGCGTGAAGCATTAGGTACACGAGAAATTCACGAATTCGGAGGAATCGAACCGAATCCGAGCTATGAAACCCTAATGAGAGCAGTAGAACTGATTCGTGAACAAAAGCTTGATTTCTTAATGGCTGTCGGCGGTGGCTCGGTGATTGATGGCACCAAATTTATTGCAGCAGCAGTCAATTATGCAGGTGATACATGGGAAATTTTAGAAACCCATGGCACTCAAATTAGCCAAGCTTTGCCTTTTGCCAGTGTACTCACTCTTCCGGCAACCGGTTCAGAAATGAACAACGGTGGGGTAGTTACCCGAAAATCGACCCAAGCCAAACTTGCATTTAGCAGTCCCTATGTTTTTCCGCAATTTTCGGTGCTAGACCCGAATAAAACCTATAGCTTGCCGACGCGCCAGTTGGCAAATGGCGTGGTCGATGCATTTATTCATGTCATGGAACAGTACTTAACTTACCCTGTCAATGCACAAGTACAAGATCGTTTTGCCGAAGGTCTATTGCAAACCCTGATTGAGATTGGACCGAAAGTCTTGGAAGATTCGGCAGATTATGACACGCGTGCCAATTTGATGTGGACCGCCAGCATGGCACTGAATGGCCTGATTGGAGCAGGTGTACCACAAGATTGGTCGACCCATTTGATTGGACATGAGCTCACGGCTTTACATGGTATTGATCATGCTCGTACCTTAGCAATTGTGTTGCCGGCCAATCTACAAGTACGTCGTCAAGAGAAGCGAGAAAAATTACTACAATATGCGACTCGTGTCTGGCAGATTGTCGAAGGTGATGAAGAACAACGTATTGATGCAGCCATTGCCCGTACTCGAACCTTCTTTGAGCAACTCGGACTGCCAACTCGTCTTAGCGATTATCAATTGGGGGCGACAGATATTGAGATCATCATTACGCAACTCGAATCACACAATCTGACCCAGTTAGGTGAACATAAAAATGTTTCATTAGAGATCAGTCGCCAAATTCTCGAGACGAGCCTCTAAACAAGCGTATCTGTCATGGTCACGCCACACGGCATGTGATCATGTAACGATGCTCCCCCAATCCTAAAAATTATCAGAGAAATAATATGAAAATTTTACTCGTTCTGACCTCACATGCACAACTAGGCAATACTGGTGAGAAAACAGGTTTCTGGCTAGAAGAACTTGCTGCACCGTATTACACCTTTATTGATTCCGGGGCTGAAGTCACGCTGGCTTCACCTCAAGGTGGGCAGCCACCACTCGATCCGAAAAGTAACTTAGCCGATGCACAAACTGAAACCACACATCGTTTTGAGGCGGATCCAACTGCAATGCAAGCATTGGCACAGACGCAAAAACTTAGCGAAATTTCTGTTGCTGATTATGATGCAGTGTTTTATCCGGGCGGGCATGGTCCATTGTGGGATTTAGCAGAAGATCCGATTTCAATTGCTCTGATTGAACAGGCGATTCAGTTTGGAAAACCAGTTGCAGCAGTTTGTCATGCCCCGGGTGTTCTTCGTCATGTGAAAGAGAGTAATGGAATGCCTTTAGTCAGCGGTAAATCTGTGACTGGTTTTACCAATACTGAGGAGGCCGTTGTAGGGTTGACCGAAATTGTACCGTTTTTGGTCGAAGACATGCTCAAAGAAAATGGTGGTCATTATTCTAAAGCGGGTGATTGGCAAGTGCATGTCCAAGTAGATGGCTTACTGGTTACTGGACAAAATCCCGCCTCTTCTGCTGCAACCGCCACAGCATTACTTCAATTGTTAAAATAAGGAGTAGTCAATGTCTGCATATGTGGTATTTACCCGTGAGCAAACTTCTGATTCTGAGCAACTGGTGCAATATGCAGAGAAAGCCCCACTTGCTCGTGAAGGTCGTGAGTTAACAGCATTGGCTTTTTATGGTCAATTAGAAGTGCTCGAAGGCAATGAAATTGAAGGAGCTGTCATTCTACGCTTTCCTGATATGGCGGCAGCGCGAGACTGGTATCACAGTCCTGCCTACCAAGAAGCATTACAACATCGTCTGAAAGGGGCGACTTATCGTGTTTTTATGATCGAAGGTATCGAAGAAGCACTCTAATAGGGTGGTAACAAAATTAATCAGAGTATGTTTTTGATTACAAAATCTGGAAAATAATATGGCTTATGCATCTATTAATCCTTATAACGGTGAAGTACTAAAAACCTTTCCTGTTGCAAGTGATACAGAAGTAGAACAAATCCTCACAAACGCTCATCAAGCATTCTTGGCTTGGAAAGATCGATCGGTTTCTGAGCGTTGTGTGATTTTGCAACGTGCCGCTGATCTCCTGCGTGCAGATGCGAATAGATACGCAGGTTTGCTTACTCTTGAAATGGGTAAAATCACCAGTGAAGCATTGGCAGAAGTTGAAATTTCTGCACGTATTTTCGAATATTACGTTCAGAATGCAGAGTCTTTACTGGCTGATGAGCAGTTACCATTTGATCCTAATGAAGGGCAAGCAACACTAGTTCATGAACCCTTGGGTATTATATTGGCTATTGAGCCTTGGAACTTTCCTTATTATCAAATTGCACGCATTTTGGCGCCGCAATTAGCAGCTGGTAATACATTGATTCTCAAACATGCATCCAATGTCCCACAATGTGCTTTAGCTTTTGAAAAATTGATGTTAGATGCAGGTCTTCCTGTAGGTACTTTCAGTAATATCTTTGCAACAAGACAGCAAATTAAGACTATCTTGAATGATCCACGCGTACATGGAGTCGCGTTAACAGGTTCAGAAGGTG
>NZ_JBIQOC010000164.1:0-3392 GCF_044130295.1 Acinetobacter uliginosus
TCACAAGTTGAACCGCTCTATCTCTGATTTCAGGGGTATATTTTACTTTTTTCATCGGGGCATTCTCTCAGGAAAGTTGGTCTCCGACAAACCCGGTACGGTTCATGTTTATCCATCCTATGCATTGCCATTAATCAGTTGCGCTACATCAGCATTAATCTACACCTTAAATTTAATCTTCCAACTCCAGCCATGTTTCAATTTCCATCATTGTAAATGTAATATCTCTAGATGATTGATCTGCAACAAACGCAATGAAATCAGCTTCACATTGATTACCAAAAGCCTTCAAAGTCCGATATTTCATTCACATGTCACCTAAATGGCACAATTACTGCACGTTATTATTTCAAGCGCAGAAAGTAAAAAACCTGTTGAGATATGATCATATAAATGCAATATTTCCATGATAACAATCATATAACAGAGCCTTAAGTCGACCTGTAACAGCACATTGAACACATAGAAAAACTGCTATTCGGGAGTAGATATGAATACCAGCAATAATTATGTCAAACAAATCAAGAATGCTAAACGTGGTGGTTATACTCCAACGATTGCCAAGGATATAAATAAACATAAAATTCAAAAAGCCCTCCGACTGATCGAACAATGGCGCAAACTGGCCAGCGAACTTAAACCACAAATGCAAATCGATATGGCTTTAACCTTAGAAGAATGTGCTCAAGACCTGGACCAGATTTTAAGGAGTAAATAGTCTTTTAAATTGAGAACCAATTATTCAATTGACGAGATGACCGGGAAAAATTGAACCTATCAAGACCAAGTCATCTCTTTCAACCGCTCATTTTTTGGCTTGCGTTTTCAACAAAATTCGCTATTATTCTCTGCACGTTGCCGGCATAGCTCAGTTGGTAGAGCAACTGACTTGTAATCAGTAGGTCCACAGTTCGAATCCGTGTGCCGGCACCATTTTATACTTAGCCTCGCTTTTTAGTGAGGCTTTGTTGTTTTTGCACTTAGCTTTTAAAAATTAAAAATTGCACCATGCTCAGGCATTCTTTGTTGCACTAATCTGTACATAATTGACCAACCCATCCTGATACAGCTGCTGACAGAGTTTTGCAGTCATGCGAATTTTAAAGGCATCCACACCTGTGCCCTGCTGTGGCAATTGCTGCAAATGTTGAAAGTAGTTTGCAAATCCGTATAAAACGGCTTTGGATAAATCGCGAATTTCAATGTGACTAAAATCATGTTGCTGCAATGTCTGTTCTAATCCCGATGCCATCATCAAATGCTCCAGATTCACATCTGCAGCCTTGAGCAACCACTTATATTTTTGCTTTTGTAGTGCATTTAAATTCAGCCATTGCTCGGACAGCATTAAATAATGAAAACCCAGTCGGCCTTTTGAATTTAAAACATTGTCCACTGAATACAGGAACGAATTTAAATTGGAATGATAGGCAGCATCGATACACAGCACCACATCAAAGTGCTGTTGAAAAGGAATCTGTTTTAAATTTAAAAAGGATTGCGGGTAAATGGCCGTAATTTGCGGAAAATGTTTTTGAATTTGCATGACACAACTGGCTTGCAGTTCCACGGCTTCAATATGCCGAAGCCGATAGTGCTGTTGCCAGTACAGTAAACTTGCCCCCTGCCCGCAGCCCAGGTCCAGCAGTCGATCTTTGGCATTTAAAGATACAGCTTGCGCCAATTGATCTGCCAACTGACGGCAAGCTTCTGGATAGGATGACGTTGCATCATCCCAATAGCCCAGATTGCTCCAGGCGAGTACGGCATCATCTCCTAACTGTTTCGCATTGATTGCGTATTTATGTTGAGGAAGTTTCTGCCGAATCGCTTGAAGCCATTTCATATCTTAGTAGCCGAGTTGTGGAGCAACCTCAACTTTAGGTTTTAATCCGGCAAACGGCAATGGTGCACCTAAAATCTCTGCAATATGCATGGCTGAAGTCACGGCAGATTCCAGTACAGGCAATCCATCACAAGACCATGAACCGCAATAGAACACTTTGCGGTTTAAATCATGATGACGGGCTTGCAGTTCTTTATTTAAAGCTACTGTTTGTGAATCTACTACAGCACGGGTTAAGCTCACTGAGGAGATGATTTTTTTCGGATCAATCTCTGTCACCGGCTGCCAGGTTTGGAATACTGGCGATTTACCGACCAAGGTTGGCTCAACCGAATTCAGCCAGACGGTAAATTGCTGACGGGTAAATTTACGGTCCATCATGTAGCTAAGTACAGCCCAATCTTTACGTTTTGGTGGCATTACCGATTGATCGGTATGAATCACCAGCTGGCCCTGCTCAAATTTAAATTTCTTTAACAGCGCAATATCATCAGCAAATTGTTCATTATCGAGGAATGTTTCAATTTTATTGGTCGGTGTGGCAACAATCACACGATCAAACAACAGCTGTTCGCCTTGTTCATTTTCAATCAACACCCTTTCTTGCTGCTGTTGAATATGGGTAATGGCAGAACCACCACGAATTTCAATGCCTTCAATCAGCTTGTCGACCAGGGCCGGTGTACCGCCCTGCAGACGCAGCAAGGCATCGCCATCGGTCAATTGACGCAAGAAAACTAGCAAGGGTTTGGCAGGCCATTCGCCAATGGTTTTCGGGTTACAGGTACAAATGGTATACAGCACCGGCATTACGGCACCATGCCAGAACACTTCTTCGATATCATTATGATTAATAAATTCAGCTAGGGTGATGTCCTGGTGCTTCGATCTGAAGAATTTCGCAATCGCCGTCTTCAGCTGCAGCATGCCTTTCACCATGCGCCAGCCATATTGCTGAATGCCTTTACGGTTATTAATAATCGGAAAATTACCAATACGGCTGCGTGAGGTGGTCAGCCAGGTTTCGGTGCGGTCTTCAAATAACCAACTGCATGCCATATAGGTACGCACAGGAAAGGTCTGGATACCCAGATAGGCCGCCAGACTGAGGGTGTTTTTCCACAAATGCGGGTTCATGACACGCAGGGGAGCATCAATCAGGCCGCCCTCGAATTCAATGCTATGGCTATCCATACCACGACCTGCCAAGGCTTCAAAAATAGTAACGCTATGTCCTGCATCTTTAAGAATTCTTGCGGTAGCTAGCCCAGCCATGCCACTGCCAATAACTGCAATATCCAAAATTATTATCCGTCAGTTACACATAAGATTATTGAAATTATGAACCAAGCCGGCTTAAAAGGCGGTATTAAAATATTCCAGAATGTAGGTTTTTAACAAAACTCATCATGATGCATATAAAGTCAAAAATTACATTTATTTAGGGTCTGTTGACATTTGTTGCTTAAAAAAATAGCGAGATAGTAAAATTAAATCGCCAAACCCAATTTTACTCTCGCTATGCCTCGTACAATGCTGAATGATC
>NZ_JBIQOC010000165.1:0-528 GCF_044130295.1 Acinetobacter uliginosus
ATGGTTTGCTCAGTTGACACATCAGAAAGTCAGCTTCGTAACTCGGCTACGCCCAAAGACAGTTTATCAAGTTAAATCAAGCCGCAGCGTATTAGCGACTAAAGGCATTATTGCAGATGAATGTATTGAATTAAGCAGTGCGCATGCCAAGAAAAGAGGCGCACCTAAATTATTAAGACGTATAGAGTTTTATGATACAGATAAGAAAAGAACATTCGAATTTCTGAGCAACAACTTTCATCTGGCAGCATCCACCATTGCTGCAATTTATAAAGACCGCTGGAAGATTGAGTTATTCTTTAAAGCCATCAAGCAGAATTTAAAACTGAAGTCATTTCTAGGTCGAAGCCGCAATGCGATACAAACGCAAATATGGATTGCATTAATCGCCTATTTGCTGGTGAACTTCGCTAAACACATGGCACAAGAAGGATGGAGTGTTCAGCGTTTACTGCGAATTATTCAGGTCAATTTATTTGAAAGGAAACTTTTAAGGTCACTCTTTGTGCCTGATAAAAAATGGCGAAA
>NZ_JBIQOC010000166.1:0-2544 GCF_044130295.1 Acinetobacter uliginosus
GTACACGGTGCTTTTTTATAGTTACTTTTTTATAGTTCCTCGCATCAGCGCAGATCTATTTTATAAACCCAGTTCTTTCCAGATTTTTTCAATTTCCTGGGCAGGGTAGGCCCCCATGACTTTAAAGCCATTGGAGAAAACAATGGCTGGTGTCCCGGTTAAACCTAAAGTTTTACCTAAACTTAAATTACGCTCAATCGGATTGGCACAGCTTTTATTAGCATTGGGTTGAATGCCTTTAGCGATCAAATTTGACCAGGCCAAAGCTGGATCTTTCTCACAAAATACCTGTTTGGAAACCGCCACAGATTGAGTTTTAATCGGGTAAATAAAGGTGTAAATCGTCACATCCTTTAATTTGCTTAGTTCAGTCTCAAGCTGTTTACAATACGGGCAATTTGGGTCAGAAAAGATCGCAATCTGGCGTTTACCATTACCTCGCACGGTTTTGACTGCATCCTGTAACGGCAATTTTTTCCAGTCAATACTGTTCTGCTTCAGTATTAAATCTTTGGTCAGGTTTTTCTGATCACTTAATCGGAACATGGAACCGACTAGAATATGTTGAGCATCTTCCCCCAAATACACCACTTGTCCATCCATTGAGCCGCTATAAATCCCTTTCATTTCGGTGGTTTGAATATTTTCAATATTCAGTTTAGGATGTTGCTTACTCAGGTTGGTTTTCACTGTATCGACATTTGCCAAAGTTAAAGTGGAAATAAAACTCACCAAGGCACATACCAATGTTTTTTTAATCATCTATTTTGCTCATCGCTTTAAAATCCTTCCCGCTGATTCTACTCAAAAACCAGCCAGGTAATCTTAAAATTTTAGCTCGCCTTACTGAAAATACACATATTTACCCAGCAAGGTTTCACGTGGAACATGGATTTAGCGTGGATTAATTTCTACCGAAACATGTACGATTTCCTCATGAATGGACAAGGCTGCACGAATCTGGTCTGCATTCAAATTGAAATCGGTGGCTAAAGCTAAAATGCAGGAGAATTTACCTTTGCCGACTTTCCAGACATGCAGGTCAGTAATTTCTACTAGAGGAAATTCTGCAATCACCTCGCGAATTTCTTCTACGACCGGATGATCCATTTCTGCATCCAGTAAGGTTTTTCCAGTTTCTTGAATGAGGCCCCAAGCCCATTTCGCTACCAGAATGGATCCGATGATGCCCAGTGCAGCATCCAGAAAAGTCCAATTCAAATACTTGGCAGCAAACAGGGCAATAATGGCAAAAACTGAAGTCACAGCATCGGCAACCACATGCATAAAAGCGGCTTTCTGGTTTAAGTCATGCTCGGTATGAGTATGCTCATTTTCATGATCATGATCATGGTGATGGTGATGGTGATCATCATGCAGTAACCATGCGCAGATTAAATTAATCACCAGGCCCAATATTGCAATCGGAATGGCTTGATTATAAAGAATATCAACCGGGTTGAGCAGTCGTTCAATCGATTGAAAGGCCATAAACACCGCCACCACCATCAACAAGATGGCGCTGCTATAGCCTGCCAAAATTTCAATTTTCCAGGTGCCAAAACTAAAACGATGATCCTGCGCATAACGACGTGCAGAACGGTAAGCAAAATAAGCCAGTCCCAGCGCCAGCATATGCGAACTCATGTGCCAGCCATCGGCCAGCAAGGCCATAGAGTTGTAAATCCAGCCACCAATCACTTCTAATAACATCATCACTGCCGTTAGAATGGTCGCCAATAAAATGCGTTTTTGTGCGAGCGGGTTGCCTTCATCAAACTGATGACTATGGGTTCGGGTCAATGGGGCGTCTTGCATAATCTAGATTTTCAATATACTCCCCCATAGTATATTTATTTTTGGAGAATAATGTTGGGTCATTTATATCAGGACAAGAAAATTCAGAATCGGGTCAAACGTTTACAAGGTCAGATTAATGCAGTAGATCAGGCTTTAAATACACCTGATGCTTCATGTATTCAAATATTGCAGCAGGCTGCCGCGATTAAAGGTGCTGTAAATGGTCTGATGAATGAGCTTATTGAAGCACATTTTCGTCATCACGTGATTGGAGAACAGACAGCAATTAATGAAGCAGAACTGGAAGAATTTCTTAAATTATTAAAACGTTATAACTAAACTTCTTACATTTTATCCATTGATGCTATATACGAATAGCCAGTACGCTAAATTCTCCTTTTCTCCCCCTATTTGCCATTTTGAATGCTGTGGCAAATATTTTTGCGACACTCTATGACAAATCAACAATCCTGGCGCCCGTTTTTGATGGTGAGCCTGGCACTTTGTATTGGAACGATGGGGACGGCACTGGCCAGCCCTTTATATCCCATCTATCAGCAACTTTGGCATTTGTTGCCGAGTCATATCACCTATATTTTCGTCACCTATATGTTGGGCTGTTTAGCCACGCTCCTGTTTTTAGAGCCTATCCAGTATTAATTTCATTCTTTTTTAGCACTTAAAAAAAGAATTTGTTAAAATTATTCAATGAGAAAACCATATCCCAGCGACATTAGTCGAGAA
>NZ_JBIQOC010000167.1:0-2808 GCF_044130295.1 Acinetobacter uliginosus
AATATATATCCATGTTCATGGATTAAGTCCCCACTTGTTTTTAGGTGGGAACTAAATTAAGGCTTATAGGATGAATTCATAAGGTGTGTTCAGCGGACGCTTACCATTGAACAACTTAGACTATGATACTTAAACAGCTCAGCACTGCAAAATTCTAAGTCTTGTTTCGCTTGTACTTTGTCTGTCATAAGCACTACCAATAAGAAAAGAAAACCTCCTCATTACTAAAGCAAGAGGGGTTTCTGGTTCAATCCAATCACTTCAAGTGAACAGTAAGCAAAATCAAATTATCTTTGATCTCCTCAACGCCGTGTTTATATCCATGCTTGGAGCAATAATCTAAAAATCTATTTAAAGCGTTTCCGACTAATGAAGATACGCACACCTCTATCTTAACAATGCCATCTTCTGGTGCATTCAACCTACGGAATGAATGACCTAACAACTCATCAAATGTTGTCGTAAATGTTGATACTTTCATTTTAAAACTCCGTTATTTCTATAAAGTAACGAAGCAATAATGCCCACCAAACAAGCTAGAATCAATACCAAAAATTAACTTAAGTTATTGAATTAAGAGAATTATATTAATTAAAAATACTAAATTAATGAATTAAATAGGTTATTTAAAAAGTAACAAAATATAATAAATTTAAAAAAGAAAAACCCCACCAATAATGCAATATTGAGCGGGGTCTTATGTTCCGGAATACATCATCCATCCGGCAATGGAGAACTATTTTTCCCTTAAACAATCCCGACACAGCTGGATTTCTTCATCATCAATCGTGTAATCGATTTCTGTCGCACCATGTAGTCCAAGTAAACAATACAGAAACTTAAGCATGATTTTTCTCCTCACAATTAAAAACCCACTTACTCCTTCAAATAAGCGGGCCTGCGCTACAGTTATTTTCTTCATTTTCTTGTGGTTTCAAAATTAAAATAGCACTGAAAATTTGACCACAAGGTATAGAAAATATAGATAAATTGTTGAGTTGTAGAATTATTAAGTTAATTCTATGTTACTTATCCACTAAAAGCCTGATCTATACCAGAGCTTTGGTTGCTATGTGAACTAACTTAGGTGTTTTGGAATATCTTCAACAACTGTAAACTCTGCAGCATAACGAGTCCTAAGCGCTTCAGTAATCTCATTAAACATCCGCTGATACTCTTCAGTGATATAAGTAGCTTTCTTTATTTGCTCAGTAAAATCAGCAACAATTAACAATAACTTTCGATTTTCTTCCTTTAATTCTTCATTCTCTCGCATCACCATTGCCAAGAATAACTGTAATTCATCTTTAGTTAATACACTACTCATAACACCAGCTCGGTATTTTTCTAAAGAATAGCAAATGAGTGTGACAAATAAAAATCACACCTTTCGATGAGCTCTTAAATTTAATTCTTTAGCTTTTTATTCATTTAAGAAACTTTAACAAATTATCGTATTTATCACGTGACATTAAATTACAAACCACTAGACCTGAATATTGTCCCATCGCCTATGGATGTATCATTAGGATATTTTAATTATGGTGAAACAGGATTTATTTAATTCGATCTAAATATCGACCATATGTGATCCATTTACACTTGTCACATTGCCACTCACTACGAGCATTTAAGTGATTAATCTGATCACCATGAATAGTTCGAATCAGTTTGTAACCATGCTTGCAAAAAATAGATTTAATAATTTTCTTAATCATATCCCACCATTTTTTTAACTGAATTCCCTAAACACCACTCACAACCTATGTCTACACAGTACCAGTATGAAGTGGAATTAAATAAGGTATACAGCTTTTCCCTATACAAAAAAAAGCCCACTCATGGAAAGACGATGTGGGCTTATAAACTAAGGACCTTGGGAGGTCATTCAGAAACTACAGCAGTTTCTGATGGTTATTTTGTACACTATTCAAATATTTTTCAGTGGCAAAACATACCAAAAAATAAAATAATGATAATTAAATCACATTATTAATAAGTCTTAATTAATGATTTATACAATATGAAAAAGCCTGCTTAATGTGAGGTATCTAAGCGGACGACTAGCATGAAGACTTGCTTTTTTCAGGAAATAAAAAGCCCATATTTCTATAGGCCTGTTTTCTAAAATTATGAGCTATACATATTTTAACTCAAACTGGTACTCATCTTGGGTAACCTTAATTTTATGCTTTTTATATTTACGTTTGTTCGGATTTATAGCTGAATTCATCACCTCATCATGAAATGATGTATCCCCCATTAAGCAAACATAAGCTTTATATCCTAGCAAGATTTTCTCAACTTTTTTGCCTTTTTTGGCAGCTGCTTCAAGCAATTCATCTAATTTTTTTAGTTCTATATCAGACATCTGTATTTACCCTCTGTTTGGAGGATACATTCTGACATACTAAAATTTCAAACTGAATCACCTATAAAATGAATTGATCGAAATTTTATCAAAAAGAAAAAAATCCACTTTTCTATGAGCTTCTTTATCAATCCAGTCCATGACTTACATTTAGACCATGTATAACATAGCGTTAATATGTCCATGATCAAGATCAATTGCACTGAAATAAAATAATCATGATAAGAAAAAAATTGATGCTGCCCATTTGACACAACCCATGTTCATTTTTTGATCGATTTATGTGGATTATTCGTTAATAATCAAATGAATTGAGAAAAGTTTTATAAAATTATTCTTTGTACACGACAAAAAAAGATAACTCATTGAAATAATGGCATAATACTTGTTTTCTGACGACGAATATGATGACACATTTCAATGAGTTACATCTCATC
>NZ_JBIQOC010000168.1:0-2760 GCF_044130295.1 Acinetobacter uliginosus
TCTGATTATTTGTAGTCATAAATTTAAGTCCCCACTTGTTTCTAAGTGGGGACTAAATTAAGGCTTATAGGATGAATTCAGAAGGTGTGTTCAGCGGACGCTTACCTTTTTTCTCTATCAGGAAACGAGCCAACATCATCGAAGAATATTCACAACACGCAACAGGAAACAAAGACAATACTTCTAAATGAAAATTATCTTTGTCAATTTGAGTAAAGCTGTGTAAGAATTCTAGAACATCTTTTTCGATTTTAATAATTTGCATAAATTGATTTCGAATAAAAAATTATTCTTACAATAACTTATTGGAATATTGAGATTCAAATAGGTAAAGTTATTTTAATGATTTTTAGTTATTTACGGCTTTGTTGCATAAAGCCTTTGACGGCAGAGTTTTCCTAAGTTGCTAAAATTTAGGTTACAACTTGGGTATGAGGTCTGCCTAATTCTGTAAATTTATTTAATACGGCTACGCGTGCATGGATCTCATTCACTTGGCTGTCAAAATTCCTAGCACTGAGTTTATCGCCTAATAACTTGATGCAATGCATCTTAGTTTCAACCAAACTTCGCCGATGATAGCCTGACCATTTTTTCCATAGTGTGCTGCCTAAACGTTTAACTGTTCGAAGTAATTCATTTCGCTCTAGCGAGCTGATCTTTGTATCTTTCCATGGTTTCGCATTTTTTCTAGGTGGAATCACCGCATGCGCTTGCCTATCTGCAATGACCTGACGGCATTTCTTGGTGTCATAAGCTCCATCGGTATAAACAGAGTCAATCTGCTCATCTTGTGGAATCTGATTAAGTAAATCACCAAGTACCTGTGAATCACTGACATTATTGGTTGTGAGCTGAATAGCGCGTATTTGCAGGGTTTTAGCATCTATACCAATATGTAATTTACGCCATTGGCGACGATATTTCGGCTAATGCTTTTTACGTTTCCATTCACCTTCACCTAAGAACTTCAAATCCGTGGAATCAACGAGTAGATGCAGTCCATTGCAACTCTTTTCATAGCTAATTTGAATATCAATATGCTTTTGTCTTCTGCGAATGGTTGAATAATCCAGAGCTGTCCAATCTAATCCGCAAAGTTTAATCAAGCTTTGGACAAAGCCAGTCACCATGCATACAGAAAGACGAAATAAGGATTTAATCATGAGATAGCACTGAATGGCTATGTCAGAATAAGTTTGATTTCGACCATGTTTTCCTTGTGACTGCGAATATCATTGAATCTTAGTATCAAACCAAATTGTAAAATTACCATGATTGATCAAAGCATGATTGTAGGATGACCAATTCGGTGTACGATAAATTTAGGTGTAGGCTATTGCTGTATAAGACCTTATCGGTAGGTTTGCGCAACAAGGCCTCAAAATCCCACCTTAAAATGCAAATAGCAAAAAAACTCTACCATTCGATTGATTTCATTTTAGAAGTAATGAAATTAGTATCTGTTTGTAATGATATTTTATAAAATTCAATATTAGATCTGCAGAGAAAAACTTATCAAACTAAGTATTGGCTAGTCTTTTTCTTCGAAAAACTTATCAAACGAAGTATTAAGTTAATCTTTTTCTTCAACTTCTTCCTTAAACTCAAACAAATCATTCATCGTACAGTTAAAGTACTTACACAACTTATCGGCGACTGGTAATTCAATACGTACAGCACGGTCATAATACATACTTGTGAGCGTGTTGCGATTGATACCTGTTGCATGCACCACTTCACTTAATTTTAA
This sequence comes from Acinetobacter uliginosus, assembly GCF_044130295.1. NCBI lineage: Bacteria > Pseudomonadati > Pseudomonadota > Gammaproteobacteria > Moraxellales > Moraxellaceae > Acinetobacter > Acinetobacter uliginosus. Next base: position 1,754 of record NZ_JBIQOC010000168.1, read on the forward strand.
AATTTTTCTATCGCCCATGAGGCTAGATAACTTACAAGTAATCATATTTAAATTAATTTACAAAAAATAACTTGCTGTGGGTTATTTGAAGTTGTTGACTGAGTAATACTTTGCTAAAATTAACCTACAGCAGGTTATTACAACTTATAGAAAGTATATTTTATCCATTTCAACTAAATTATAACTTTTTAAATATAAGGATTGAACCTGCATTAGATTATTTTGTGGAGATGACCGCCGTGTTACCAAATGAGTTATTGATCAGCCAGCAAGCTCGTGACTTAGGAAATCAATTAATTAAAGAAATGAACATCAATAGAAGTTATGGAATGGCTAATTTTCTTGGAGTAAATACTTGCTATGATAATCATCAGGCTGTACTTATTTGGACATTTCAACTGCTTGAAAGGGAACCTGCCTTAAATGAATTAGCAGAAATTAAAAAATATTTTCTTTTAATCTTTCCAGATAGTGTTTATCAATTAGCCTAAGTTGTTTTTAAAATTAATTTATTAAATAAAAAGCACTAAATCAAAGAAAGCTTTATTTAAAAATACCTATTAATTCAAAAACATACCATTTACTGAATATATGAAGCATAAGTTCCTGCTCTATCACTCACTCGTACTAAAATTACATCGCTCTTTTTACTGATACTAAACAATTTATGTCCACGCCACGTTCTGCGGCTTCGAGGGCTAGTTTTTGTTGAACCACTGAGAACAAGGACAACAAACTGCCTACTATATTTTCCCGGAGAGTGGTGTAGGAACTTTTTCATTATTGCTAATCATATCAGCGACAACATCAGCAACGAGCTCCTCTATTCCTGAGAATGCTTTAGACTGATCCGCATCAAGCCAAGACAATGATGGAAACTCAGCACACAACCCAACATACTCATTAACCTGAGTTCGATATAAAAAAAGAGTAGAAAAAAAGCCCTGTTTTTGTAACATATTGGTTCTCAAGACAAAATGTTATAAAACAAGGCTTCTCAATGGATC
>NZ_JBIQOC010000169.1:0-2573 GCF_044130295.1 Acinetobacter uliginosus
GATGAGCTGAGAGGTTCATGTCCGGTTCTGCGAGGGGCTAAGGGTGAAATTCCCTTGGTCTACTCACCCGTATATTCAAACTCATTCAGGCTGGGTATATACCGCATTTGTTATTGATGTGTTCTCACGAGCAATTGTTGGCTGGAAAGTATCTACACGGATGAATACAGATATGGTGCTCGATGCATTGGAGCAAGCATTGCACGATCGAGGCATGCCAAAGAATGTGATTCATCATTCCGATAGAGGTGTTCAATATCTTTCTATTCGCTATACCAATCGTTTAGAAGCTGCAAATTTACGAGCATCAGTCGGTACAACTGGTGATTCATACGATAATGCTTTGGCTGAAACGGTGAATGGCTTATACAAAACAGAGGTGATTGAATATTTAAAAGCAGATTGGCAAGGTTTAGCAGATGTACAACTTGCGACACTAAACTGGGTAGATTGGTTCAATAAAAAGCGTGTACACAGTGCACTGGGTTATGTATCGCCTTTTGAGTTTGAAGCAATGTACTATGATAAGATTAACCCGTTAGGTCAGGTGGCCTAACTTAAATAAAAAAGTCTCCGACAAACCCGGTACGGTTCAGTTTAACAGCCTGCACAACATGTTCATGGACCAATATACTGAACAGTGGAATGCACTAGATGTAATTGCTGAGCGTATCCGTGCTTTAGGTTTTCCTGCACCAGGTACTTATAAGCAATTTATAAAATTAGCTTCAATCAAGGAAGTCGAGAGTGTTCCTAAAGCAAATGAAATGATTCAGTTACTGGTTAATGCACATGAAGCGGTTGCGAGAACTGCAAGAAGTATATTTGATGTTGTGGATGAGGCGAATGACCAGCCAACAGCAGATGTACTCACACAACGATTAGATATTCATGAGAAAACTGCATGGATGTTAAGAAGTCTTTTAGAATAAATTTTGTCAGATGATAAATAAAAATATGAGGCTAACTGCCTCATATTTTTATTACTACAATTTGAAGTAAAGAACTAATTTCAAATTATAGTGATTTAGTGCTATAGTACCAATCTACATAGTTGTAGCCTTCAGATTTACGTGTATCAGCAGCTTCCATTGTTACTGGTGGTGGCACAATCACTTCTTGGCCCGGTTGCCAATTTTCAGGTGTAGCAACTTTGTATTCATCAGAAGTCTGTAACGCTTTAAGTACACGAAGAAACTCATCAATACTACGTCCATTACTCATAGGGTAATAAACCATTGCACGTAAGATACCTTCAGGATCGATAATAAAAGTCGCACGAACAGCTGCTGTATCACTAGCACCTGGTTGGATCATGCCATAAGCTTTGGCAACTTCCATTGAAAGATCGGCAATAATTGGGAATGGGATTTTAATGCCAAAATTTTCTTCAATACTACGTGCCCAAGCAATATGTGAATGTACACTATCAATTGATAAACCTAATAGTTCACAGTTCAGTTCAGCGAATTGCTCAGCGCGAGTTGCAAAACCCATAAATTCAGTAGTACAAACAGGTGTAAAGTCAGCTGGATGTGAGAAAAGAACTAACCATTTTCCCTTGTAATCTTCTAAACTTTTCATACCATGAGTAGTTTTGGCATTGAAATTTGGTGCTGGCTTATTTAATTGTGGAAATGTTACAACTTCATCTAGGTTAGACATTTACAGTCTCCTTAGGGGGGGAATTAATTTAAATAAGAAATGGTTGGATAACCTGCATCAATCCAAGCTTGCATACCACCTTCTACAGAATAAAGTTTTTCAAATCCCATATTTTGAAGTGCTTGAATTGATAGAGCTGAACGAGCTCCTGTACCACAGATTAAATAAATATCTTTTTCTGATAGTTCCTGTAAAGAATGTTCAATTTCGCAATGGTGATTCACTAGGGGATGTTGGGCTATTTTCATTTCCAGCATCCCTCGTGGAAAATTTACAGCTCGATCAATAGCTACAGTTTTGTATTCTTCAGGTTCACGAACGTCTATTAAAATTAAGTCAGGATATTCTAAATATTTCTCGTAGAGCTTCTCGACTTTTATTTCAATAACCTTATTTTTAGTTTCAGCTATTAGCTGGTTTGGGGTTTTCATAATATCCTTTTGAAGTAGATATCAATATAGTTTATATATTTATAATATAATAAGTATTCTCATTATTGTCTAATATTATTAAACTTCTTTCATAAATCAAAAAACAATCTTCGTTCTGATCCTTAGTTCAAAGCGATACATTGGGGTATCTCATTGTCAACTTTTTATTTAATGGTTAAGCAATTGAAAATGCATATTTCATCTAAAAGTAGACCATCCAAATGAAATTCTTCTCTTCCTGAGCTATTAGCAGGAATACTGAATGCTATTCTTGTTGCGAAAAGTTGTGGTATTTCTATAAAGCTACAGCCCTGAAATTTCACGGCTGTAGCTTTATAGTTCTCTGAGTAACGTCACGTGGATTTAATAGGTTTTATCTCTGTACACGACAAATTTCATAGGATCCTTGTCCTATCAGGCTTTTTCTTTCTTAAAATTGCTAGCACTTTCTTAAATTCTTCTTTTTTTCCAAAACCA